>NZ_JAQNCQ010000088.1:0-68539 GCF_028368005.1 Geitlerinema sp. CS-897
CGGTGGAAAACACCCTCTTCCAAGACGGTGAAGGCGCCAACACCTTCCGCGCCTTCGAACCGACCCAAGCCGAAGAAACCTACTCCATGGTGACGGCGCACCGCTTCTGGTCTCAGATTTTCGGCATCGCCTTCTCCAACAAACGCTGGTTGCACTTCTTCATGCTCTTCGTCCCCGTGACGGGACTGTGGATGAGCGCCATCGGCGTCGTGGGTCTGGGTCTGAACCTGCGGGCTTACGACTTCACCAGCCAAGAAATTCGCGCGGCTGAAGACCCCGAATTCGAGACCTTCTACACCAAGAACATCTTGCTCAACGAAGGTCTACGGGCTTGGATGGCTCCCACCGACCAACCCCACGAAAGCTTCGAGTTCCCCGAAGAGGTTCTACCTCGCGGGAACGCGCTGTAATCGTAAGTTTCGACGGCATGGCTATCGGTGCAATGCCATTGACTTTCAAATCCAAAACAGCGTCCCCTACCGCTCGGTGGGGGATTTTTTTTGAGGGCGAAAATCGCGATCGCCAAGCTCGACAGCGGAGATTTCGATTCGATTGTGCTATCCTATCGGCAGTGAGAGCGATAGAGTTCTCAATGTTGTTTCAAAATCTGGAGGTGGTGCCCGTGCAAGATAGTTGTAGTAAATTTCAGGGTCTCCAGGTTGGACTGTACCGGCTGTGTGCCGGGGCTGTTCTCTAGGCGACAGCTTGCGCGATCGCGCAAACAAATTTCGCGTCGGAGGACAAGCTAACTTGGAGTTCCTCCCGGCAGTCAGGTTCCAATCTGTAGATCCGCTAGACCGCTCTTGCTCTTTCGTGTTGACACACGTACTTCCGAGCAAGAGCGGATAGTTTTTGGGGACGAAACCGTTTGCCGATACCGGTCGATCGAAGTGCCAGCGATCGGTTCGATGGGAAATCTCAACGATCGCGATCGCCGATTTGACAAGCTACGCTATCTTGAAAAATAAGTTGTCGAGATGGCTCTGTCGTTTGACAAAGACCCTCTCGAGAGCCGACGTTCCCAAGGAAATTTTATGGCACTGTTAAGCGACAGCGAAATTAAAACGAAGCTCAGCGAACTTTCCGGGTGGGAGCTGCACGGAAAAGAAATCCAGCGAACCTTTACCTTTGAAAATTTCGTCAAAGCGATCGACTTCGTCAACCGCTTAGTCGAACCCGCCGAACAGGCCGGTCACCATCCCGACCTATCCGTTTCATATAATAAAGTCACGGTCAGTCTGACCAGCCACGATGCTGGAGGCTTGACCGCAGCCGACTTCGAGATGGCTAAAACCCTCTCGAGCCTGTAACATTTCTTTCGCAGTTCGAGCGTCGCTCGAGCCGAAATCTAGGTATCGCTTCTCGAGTCGCTCCTACTCGTCCCCCCTCTTCCCTCGGATCGGCGATCCGATTTCAACAATGTCAGCTTGTGACCCAGATACTTTCAATCCCGATCGCGATCGACTCGGGCTTGTCGAGCAGTTGTTAGAAATTGGTACCGCCCTCTCCGGAAGTTACGATCTTTCGGAACTCTTAGGGTTGATTCTCTCGAAAAGTCGAGAAATCACCTGGAGCGACGCGGGAAGCGTTTACTTAGTCGATCGCAGCGATGACTGTCCCAAACTGCTCTTTAAAACAGCACAGAACGATTCCCGACCGAATATCTCGTTTCGGGAATTCGCCATGCCGTTAACCCCCCATAGCTTAGCGGGATACGTGGCGCTGACGGGAGAAACCCTCAACCTCCCCGACGCCTACAATCCGCCCCCAGAAGCACCTTACGAACTCAACCGCAATTTCGATCGCGACATCGGCTATCAAACGCGATCGGTGTTGGCGATTCCCATGCAAAATCGCAAGGGAGACGCCATTGGCGTCTTGCAGCTCATCAATCGCAAAAAACAGCCTGACGTTCGGCTCAGTCCAGCCAACGTCGTGGAAATGACGCAGCCTTATTCCCAGTGGGAGGAGCGCATCGTGCGATCGCTGGCCAGTCAGGCGGGAATCTCCATCGAACGCAACAACCTCCAAGACGAAATCGAAAACTTATTTGAAGGCTTCGTCCGCACCTCCGTCCAGGCGATCGAAATGCGCGATCCCTGCACCTCGGGTCATTCCGAACGCGTCGCGCAACTGACCGTCAAACTCGCCGAAGCGGTCAACGCCACTGACAGCGGCCCGTTACAGTCTGCGTACTTCGACGCACGCCAGATTCGAGAGCTGCGCTATGCCGCCCTACTGCACGATTTCGGTAAAATCGGCGTTCCCGAAGCCGTTTTGGTGAAAGAAAAGAAGCTTTACCCAGAACGCCTCAATACCATTCGCCAACGCTTCCATTTCGTACAACGGACCTTAGAACTCGAATGCGCTCGTCAAAAGTATCGCCATCTCCTCGAACGCCCGAACGACGATGAAGACGAGCCGCTCGACGCACTGCTGAACGCCTGCGATCGCCAGTTGAAAGACCGTATCGCCCAACTCGAAGACTATTGGCAACTCGTCTCGAACGCCAACGAACCGGCGACGATATCGGATACCCCTTTAGACCGACTCGAAGAACTCGCCGCCTACCAATACACCGACATCGACGGTTCCCTCAAACCGCTGATTACCGACGAAGAACTGAGCCAGTTGAGTCTCTCGCGGGGAAACCTCACCCCGGAAGAACGGGCGGAGATCGAAGCCCACGTCAGCCATTCTTACGAGTTTCTCAAACAAATTCCCTGGACGAAAACTCTATCCGGCGTTCCCGAAATCGCTTACGGCCATCACGAAAAACTCAACGGAACGGGATATCCACGCGGCTTGACTGGCGAAAACATTCCCCTGCAAACTCAAATGTTGACCGTGGCCGATATCTACGATGCCCTCACGGCTGGAGATCGCCCTTACAAACACGGGTTGGGCGTCAGCACCGCCCTCCACATCCTCCGTCAAGAAGCTGCGCGATACGCCATTAACCCCGATTTACTGGCCGTATTCGAGCAACACCAAGTTTACGCCACCATCGAACCATCAACTCAGGCGAGGCAGTTGCGAACGGCGTGAACGGCGCGGCCGCAGCGTCCCCGACGCTCCCCAAGCTACGCGATCGCTGCCGTCCCAGGGTTGGAACTCGAGTCGTCCCGCCCAACGCTGCCACACCAGCCACGCGATCTCGTCGAGGTCGTCGCGGTTGTCGAGGGTCGCCCGTTCGATCGCGGGAACGCCGATGCGAGTTCGCCAAGCCCCGCACAGCGCTCCGGCGAGGGTTCCGGCGAGGGTGCGATCGCTTCCCAGTTCTCCAGATCGCCTCACCGCCAGCTCCCAGTCTCCCTCAGCACTGAGAACGCAGTACAGCACAACGGACAACACCGACTCTTCCCGCCCCCTCAGACGCACCCCGTCGAGGCGTTGTTGAATGGGGGTCAGCCAGACATCGGGGTCGAGATGCTCTCGTGCGAACGTCTCGGAAAGGGAGTCGATCGCGAAGCGATCGCCCACCGCTGCGGCCACGGTTAACATCACCGCCAACGCTTCCGGTCGTCGCACTGACGGGGGATTTAAGATCGAGGCGATCGCCTCCGACGCGCGATCGCTGCGATCGTGAAACAACAACGCCACCAACAACGCGCCGAACAGGGGCGTCTCGGACACCGACACCAGATCGCAGGCGTCGCACCGCACGAACCGCTCGGCAGCCTCCCGTTCGGCATCGCCCATCCAAACGAGAGGATCGTCGGGAGAACAGCTCAGACGATAGCCGAGTTCGGCACCGAGTAGCGTGCCGCGAAATCGTTCGAGAAGTGACAGATACACGGAACTAGCGATCGCTCAGAAGTTGGTGTGCCTCTAAAATCGTGCGTTCCGTTTCGTCCCAACCCATACATTTATCGGTCACGGACACGCCGTATTTCAAATCCTTCAACTCCTGGGGAATTTTTTGATTGCCCTCAAACAGATGGGATTCCAGCATCGTTCCCACGATCGACGAATTGCCCTGGCACACCTGGCGCACCACGTTTTGAAACACGCTCGCCTGACGCTTGTGATCTTTATTCGAGTTGCCGTGACTGCAATCGATCGCCAAACGAGGGGGCAAACCGGCATCTTTTAACTGCGTTTCCACTTGGCGGATCGAGTTCGTGTCGAAGTTCGACTTTCCGCCTCCCCCGCGCAGAATGATGTGAGCGTAATTGTTACCGCTCGTATTGAACACGCTCACGCGTCCCATTTCGTCGATTCCCAGAAAACTGTGGGGACCGCGAGCGGCTTTCATTGCGTTGACGGCCACTTCAATGCTACCGTTCGTGCCGTTTTTCAAACCCACGGGCATCGATAACCCGCTGGCCATTTCCCGGTGCGTTTGAGATTCGATCGTCCGGGCCCCGATCGCCGACCAAGAGATGGCGTCGCTGATATACTGCGGCACGATGGGATCGAGGGCTTCTGTGGCGGTCGGGAGTCCGAGGTCTGCAATGTCGAGCAGTAATTCCCGAGCCAACAACAATCCTTTCTCGATATGGAACGAGTCGTCCATGTCGGGATCGTTGATCAACCCTTTCCAACCGACCGTTGTGCGCGGTTTTTCAAAGTAAACGCGCATGATTAACAGCAGTCGGTCCGAGACGAGATCGGCTAAGGCTTTCAAGCGTCGGGCGTATTCCCGCGCCGCATCTACGTCGTGAATCGAACAGGGGCCGACGACGACGAAGCAGCGAGAATCTTTTCGGTCGAGAATATCTTCGATCTGACGGCGAAAGGCGTAAACGCTTCGCTCCATGCTGTCGGTCAGCGGGAGCTTAGTTTTAATTTCCGCAGGGGTTAGGAGAACCTGCGAATTCGCGATATGGGTATTTAACAGTTGTTGCGGCATCGTGCGTACTCGGAAGACGGCGAAATTACGTCGATCGGCGATCTCTTATCTTAGAACAGTTTATCGAGCGATCCGGCCGTGCGATCGCGAGACTTTACCTCAATGTCGAGATTGCTTCCGCCTCGGCGCTACTCGCTTTTTTGACGGCGCGACACGGACAGTTCCATCATCTCCGGTAACGTGGCAAACCGATAGCCTTCGGCTTCTAATCGGTCGAGAATCTCGGGAAGGGCGGCCACCGTGCGGGCGCGGTTCCCACCGCCGTCGTGTAGGAGAACGACCGCACCGGGACTGGCGAGATCGACGACGTTGTTGACGATTTCGGGGACAGAGACGGCGTAGTCTAAACTATCGAGCGACCACATCATCACTGCGTAGTCCTGCTGGGCGGCGAGATCGGCCAGACCGTTGGTGAGGTTGCCACCCGGCGGACGGAAAAAGCCAGTGCGAACGCCCGTCACCTCGTAAATGAAGTCTGAGGTGCGATCGATTTCTCGTACCGCTTCGGTCGTACTGACAGAATGGTAGCGGTGATTCCAACTGTGGTTGCCGATCGCGTGATCTTCTGCCACGATACGACGAAGCAGATCGACTTTGTTTTCTGCGTGACTGCCCACGACGAAAAACGTCGCCCGCGCGTCGTGTTTGCGAAGAATATCGAGAATTTGCGCGGTTTCCGTCCAGGGGCCGTCGTCGAAGGTCAAGGCGACGACGCGGTCTTGAGGCGGAAGCGGCACGTCGTAAACTGTTTGCCCGCGAAAGTCTTCCGGGGCGACGTGATAGACGGTCGGCGGATTTTGAGCGAGTTCGAGTTGGGCTTGCGTACTCTCCCAAATGCGATCGACTTGCTGTAACGAGACTTGCGCGTGACTGGCAACTACGGCTTGAACGCGAGGAACTTCGACCGTCGGTAAGGGCTTCGGCTCGTCTTGAGGAAGGGTCGCCAGCAAGACTTCTTGGGGAAGCGGCCGAAACGCCAGCAACAAAAAGCCTAAGTTGAGCAGACTCGTCGAGACGAATTTTTTTCCAAACGATTCGCAGTGCTTCCCGATCGGACTCCGTCGTTTGACGGAACGGTGTTTGGGGCGAGAGGCGATCGGATACGGGACGCGCGGAAACGTGGGCTTTTTCATCTTGAGTCGTGTAGGAGGAAACGCACGGAATACAGGTCACAGTGGCGACAGACGAACGATCGCACCTCAGATCGTTTCGGACTCGCGGGAGATCGCGCACGAGACGAGGAGATGAAACGGGCGATCGCACCTCCGGTTGACAGTCCGGTTTGAAAGCCTGCTCGAGTCCGACTCGAGATCGAGGGCGGGATCTCACTTCGGCGCAACGGACAGTACAGTGGGATGCTAAGGCGTCCGGGGTTAGTCTAGCCCGAGTTGTCTCTTCGCGCAAAGTCTGCTGTTTCGGTTCGCCGTCTTACAACGATTTTTATCGACGATGCATCCGTATCGTATCGATACAAGAGACGCGCAGCGGTTTCCGAAAATTCTCATTTCAAGTTTAAAAACGGGGCGATCGCGATGACATTCCTGTCTGAAACGTCTCGAAATTTAAAGTGTTGTAACGATATTGGGAAAACTTCATCGGTCGTGATGAAGCTCTTTCTACGATAAAAAGAGAGAATATATTAGGACTAGGAGGGTAGCAGGGTGTCCGAAAGACATTTTAAAATAAATCGATTTAAATTCAAAAGTTGGTCGCTGTGGTCTGTTGTTACCCTGCCGATCGCCTTATTCGCAACTGCCGGCCGTCCGATCGCAAATATCGGGCTGTCAAACGCCGAGAGATCGCCCGACACGACGAGCGATCTCGTCCAAACCCAGATCGCGCAGGATATTGCCCCCGTTCCCGACGGAATCTATTTATATGGTGAAGATTCCGTTCCCAACCGCATCGGAACCGCTTACATGGTATTCGAGGTACGCCACAACCGAGCCGTCGGTGCGTTTTATATGCCGCATTCTTCGTTCGATTGCTTTTACGGTCAGATCGGCGCTCGAGAATTCGACGTAACGGTCGTCAACAGTTACGATCGCACCGCTTACGCGTATGCTGTAGCTCGAGCCGATTCGGCCGTCGCCTCGGGATCGAACGTCGCCGTTACCCCTGAATTTACGGGCTTTCATCGGATCGAACCCCTCAGCGATCGCGATCGGGAGATTGTCGAAACCTGCACTACGCAGTTACAGGGCGAGTTGAGGTGAAGACAGTCACCAGTCACCAGTCACCAGTCACCAGTCACCAGTCGCCAGTCACCAGTCGCCAGTGAAGAGATGAGGCGAGGAAGGGAAACTGTTCCCTGTTCCCTGTTCCCTGTTCCCTGTTCCCTGTTCCCTAAAAAAGCTTCCCCGATCCTCATCTCAATCTCCGAGGAAGGGACGACCAAACGGGACGAGTCGAACCTTGACGGCGAACGTTCGTGGCACAGTGCAAGTTGCCTTTCATCTCGTGATATTGAGCGTCGTCGATAAAGGAAACTTGGAGATGTGTGGGAGCTACGAGACGGCGAAATTCGGCTTGTAAGACATCCTGTCCGTTAACGATCGCCCCTTGGGGATCGGAGACCAACAGGCGATCGCCTAGGACGACCAAATTCACCAAATTCGGCCACAGGGAATCGCCGATTTCCCCGTACAACGCTGGAACGAAGACTACGCGATCGTCCTCGATCTCGAATTCTCGTTTCAGTCGAGCGACAATGGGGTTGACGCGTTGCTGTTGGAGTTGCAAATTTCGAGCGAGGGTATCCGTATCTTCGAGGAATTCTCTGACCGTCCGTTCGGTACTCAAGCCTCGCGACATCACTGCATCGCCGAATCCGCGACGTTCCAAGTTTCGCAAGAACTGCACGCCGGTTTCCGGGGACGTGACGAGCATCAAAAATCCACCGTCGCGATGGGGAACGAAACTCACCACTTCGTCCACGTGGCGAATGTGTAACCAAGCGGTATCGATCGCCACGGTCGGCCCTTGCAGTTCCTGCGCGTCGAGAAACTCTACAATATCCGGGTGCATGGACACGCCGTCGGCGGTTCCGTAGTAAATTCGTCCCCAAGGATACCCCGGTAGTGGCGGCGTGACTTCTAAATTACCGTACCAATCGATCCAAGCATCTTCTTCGGGGAGTTCGCGGGGTTCGGCGACGGAAAACCAACCCGTGTCAGGTTTGAGGAGCGATCGCGCAAATCCATCTAAGTTCGGATCGCGGACACCCTCCAGTACGCTGGACATCACGTGTAACCGACCGCGACTGGGAAACTGTACGAAGCCGATTTCCATGGTATCTTGCATCCACAACAGTCCCGTGGGATCGATGGTCAGGGGAACGCGAGCGGCTTGGGCTTGTTGTTGCAGCATCGGTAAAAACGCATCGGTGACGTCGAGGGGACTGGCGAAGATTTCTTGCGGCGTCGCGGTGTTGGGTAGCATCAACCAAGGCGTCACTCGTAGGGCGATGCGATCGACGGCAAGGCGTTCTCCACTTTGACGGGCTGTAGCTTCGAGGGTGGCGTAACCGTTCCAGTGGCGATCGGCGAACTGCGTGGCTTCGAGTCCCAACACCACGGTTTGACTGGCGGCGAGGGGCGTTTCGCCTCGTAAGTCCACGGGAACCCAGCCGCGATAGGTCCGTTGGAAGGCGCGGAGGTAGGGACGAGAAGCCACGTCGGATTGTAGAAACAGCGGGACGCCTTGCAGTTTTTTGGGAACGCGCAAACGCACGAGGGCGAGTTCGCGATCGCGGGCGAAACTGGTTGGGGTAGCATCTTGCCAGTCGGGGGTTCCGTTGCGGTTGTCGTCGTCGTGGTTGAAGGGCAGCAACGCCCCGCGTTTCCAACTCCAAGACTGTCGCTGTCGAACGTCTGAGCGATCGACGACGCCGTCGCGGTTGGTGTCGCCGTACAGTCGAAAGTCGGGAGACTTGGGGGGATTGAGTTCGACGATCGCCTCATTGTCGTCGGAGAAGTCTTTTTCTACGAGGCGATCGCCCGCGACGAACCCATTAGAATCCTCTTTAGAATCCCCCTTTTCTGCTGCGATTTGGAAAGATTGCGATCCTCCTCGCACGACGAACGTTCCCAAGAGGACCGCGATACCGAGCCAGACGAAATACCGTACTTTCATGGATTCCCTTTGGGGGTTCGAGAGAGGTGAGAACCCCCACTTTGAGGTTAAGGCAAATCCATACCTCTCTGCCGTAAATCGTTTAAAATCGCTTCGTTTCCGGCTTCGACGACCTCGTCTGACAGGGCAGTGAGGGGATTGTTATCGATGTAGAGGTATTTGAGCTGTTGCAATCGTCCGAGTTCGAGGGGTAAGTTGTTGAGTCCGGTGTTGCGAACGTTGAGAATTTCGAGGTCTGACAGTCGAGTGATTTCAGAGGGGAGTACGCCGAGGGAAACGTCCCACAGTGCGAGACTTTTGAGTCGCTCGAGCTGTAAAATCTCCCGAGGAAATTCGAGAAAGGCGTTTCCTCCGATGGAGAGTTCTTCGAGGTGTTTTAGGTGGGCGATGGCGGGGGGAAAGTGCTGAAATTCGTTATCGCTGACCGCTAGCGATCGCAAGTCTTGGAGTGCGGCTATGTCTTCGGGTAACTCCGAGAGTCGGTTATGACTAACGGACAATACTTTAAGTCGGGTCAATCGCGCGATCGATACTGGAATTTCGCAGAGTTGGTTGTTATAAAGATACAGTTCTTCTAGGTTTTCTAAATTCCCGATCTCGCGAGGAATAGATTCGAGTCGGTTATCGTAAGCATACAGTATTTTTAAAAGCGTTAAATTTCCAATTTGTTTCGGTAAAATCTCGATTTGGTTTCCTCCGATCGCAAACTGACGTAAGTTTCCCAGCTTCGTAATCTTTGAGGGAATTGACGAAATTTCATTTTGGTTTAACGATAAATTATGAAGGTTCTCGAGCTGCAAGATTTCGAGGGGAAATTCTCTCAGTTTGTTTTGACGTAAAGACAAATCGCGAAGGCGCGTCAATCGATAAAAATCGGAGGGCAGCTCTGCAATCTGATTTGACCGCAGCGAGAGTTCTCGTAACAGCGATACTTTGCCGAGATTTTGAGATATTTCTTGAATACGATTGTTATTTAAAAACAGTTTTTCGAGTCGCTTTAAATTGGAGATGCGATCGGGAATTTTAGATAAAAAATTTCCACCTAAATACAATTCTCGCAATTCCGAAATTTCAAAGATTTCGGGAACAAATTCCTCAAAGCGGTTCCATTCTATATCGAGGATTTTTAAATTCTTTAGCTTGGCAAATTCAGCCGGAAGCGATCGCAACTGATTGCCACTCAAACTTAATGCGTTGAGACAAGACAGATCGCCAATTTCTGGCGGAAGTTCGGACAAGTTTAGATCGGACAAATCGAGGGATTTGACTTCGGATTTCGCTGCCTGGTGTAACGTTTCTAATAAAGAGTTTTGAGTCATAGAAGAGGTAGAGCAAGCCACTTCGCGATCGATACAAATTCAACGTTCTTGCAAACACCCCGACATACTATCGACTTTAACACAGTCTCCAACGAGAGAAAAGGGGGGGATTTCGCTCGTAAAATAATAAAGTCAAACCCTCAAAAAAGCTTTACAAAACGTGACTTTAATTGACTTTTTGAAACTGTACGACCGAGAACGCGACTACCTCAGCGATCTCCGCCAACGAGAGCAAGGAACGGCAACTTTACCCAACCAGTTCGCCTCGGGGGATACGACCCAAACCAGCAGCGTGTTGTGGGCGCGGAGTACCTCGAGCGAGGGAGATCTCGACTCTCGCAACACGTTCGTTGCCTTCGAGTACAGCTGGGATCCCGACTTTAACACCGTTAACACGGCAAGCGGTACTCTCGACACCTCTGACGTTCCCGTCAAAGTCGAAGTTTCCGACCTACAGCCAGATACTCAATACTACGTGCGCGTGACCGATGGCGTCGGTAGTTCCACCGTCGGAACCTTTCGCACTCCCGCCGACGTGGGAACCCAAACCGGATTGCGTTTCGGCGTCGCCCCCGACTGGCAAGGAGAACTCAATCCCTACCCCGCAATTCGCAACGCCGACGATCGCGATCTCGAATTCTTCGTTCTCCTAGGAGATACCATCTACGCCGACACGCGATCGCCCGCAGTAGAAAAACCCCAAGCCGAAACCCTCGAGGAATTCCGCCTCAAATACGACGAAGTCTACAGCGATCGCTTCGGACTCAACGCCTGGGGAGACTTGCGATCGTCGACCAGCGTTTTCGCGACCATCGACGACCACGAAATCACCAACGACGTACCCGGTGGCGCCCCGCCGTCCGTCGAAGCGTCTTTCGAGGGCGATTCTGCTGCCTTCATCAACGACGCCCAACTCTACGAAACGGGGATGCAGGCGTTTCAGGAGTACAACCCGATTCGAGACGAATTTTACGGCGACACGGGCGATCCCGTCACGGCCAACGAACGCAAACTCTACCGCTTCCAAACCTACGGCAGCGATGCGGCGATTTTCGTTCCCGACACGCGATCGTTTCGAGACGAACCCTTGCCCTTCCTTCCCGACACTGCCTCCCCCGAAGCCGCCGCCGAATTCCTCCAAGCCTCCTTCGACCCCAATAAAACCATGTTGGGGGCGGTGCAACTCGAAGAGTTGAAAACTGACCTCCTCGCCGCAGAGAATTCCGGTATTACCTGGAAGTTTGTCATGTCTTCCGTTCCCATCCAAAACTTCGGTACCACCGTCGCTGGGGAACGCTGGGAAGGCTACGCCGCCGAACGCACGGAATTCCTGAAATTTATCGAAGCTAACCAAATCGATAACGTGGTCTTCGTTTCGGGAGACTTCCACGGCAACGTCGTTAACAACGTCACTTATCAAAACGGTTTCGGAGAACCGCAGATTCCCACGGACGTTATCGACATCATGACGGGGCCGGTGGCGTACCAACTCAACCTCGGAAACGGCCCCTTTGGTGCGCCCTTCGGTGCGGCGACGGTGGCGTTTACACCGACGGCGATTCTTCCCCAAGCCCAGAAAGACCGCTACGGGACGTTATCGCGGGCGGAAAAAGACGAGTTTGTCGAAGATGTCGTCAACGCTCGTTTAGTGAAGTTCGGGTACGATACCTTCGGGTTAGAGGGATCGGGCATCGACGCGACGCTATTACGGGGAACCTATTCCCAGTCTCACGTGTTTACTTGGACGGAATTCGAAATCGACCCGGCGACGCAAGCGTTAACTGTTAACAGTTACGGCGTCGAACCCTACAGCCAAGCGGACATCGAAGCCAATCCCGAGGCGATTTTGGCGTTGCAACCGGAAGTCACTATGCAGTTTGTCGTGGGGGCGAAAAATCGGATAACGGGAACGGAAGAGGCTGAAACGTTAGTCGGCAATGGGCTCAACGACGAAATGCGGGGTCTCGGCGGCAACGATCGCCTGTTGGGAAACGCCGGAAACGATACGTTACTCGGCGGTGGCGGTAGCGATTTTCTCGATGGCGGCGACGGGGTAGACACCGCCAGTTATGCCGAGTCCAGTGTGGGGGTTAACGCCGATCTCAAGTCGGAAGTTGTTATCCAAGGCTTCGACCCCAACGCCCCGCGAGATGCCGACCCCGATACTTTTTCCAGCGTGGAAAACCTCGTCGGGTCGGCGTTTGACGATACCCTGACGGGAACGGGGGGAGATAACGAGATCGAAGGGGGATTGGGGGTAGACGTGTTGACGGGAAGCGGGGGAAGCGATCGCTTCGTCTTCCGTTCTCCCAGCGAGGGGGGCGATCGCATCACCGATTTCGCCGCCGACGATCGCCTGTTGGTGGCCGCTACGGGGTTCGGTGGCGGTTTGGGGGCAGGAATTCCCCTCGATTACAGCGATCCTGTGGGGGTGTTCGACTCGACGGGAACCTTCGTTAGCGGCGCGTCTCCAGTGCCAAACCAGCCAGTGGCAACGTTCTTGTACGACTTAACGACGGGAACCCTCAGTTACGACATCGACGGAACTGGGGTAGCTGGGGCAGTGGCGATCGCGACGCTCGAAAATATTCCGACTCTAACCCGTTCTCAGATCGCAGTTGTAACATAATCGATTCAGTTCGCGGCGTATCATAGAAGAAATTGGGTTGACATCCTACCCAGGAAGATCGGGGCGATCGCGCGATCGTTTACCGCATCTGAGACTGTCAACTCTCCATTCTCGATCGAAATTTTGCTCTAGACCCTATGGACATTACAGACCTCAACGACCTCGAAAGTTCGGTAAACAGTTTGTTGTCGTTGGCAAAAGCCGAACTTGAAGAAAAACGTCTCCAACAACAACGGGAAGAACAAATTCAAGACGCCATCAAGGATATCGAACAACGTCTACAACCTCTGTTAGCGCAAGTCGAAGCCATGTTGCGCCAGTACGATGCCGAACAAATTGACGACAGCATCGGACGGCAAAAACTCGATGACAAAGCCAAAGAACTACGCCAACAGCTTGAAAGCGCCCCGTTGTTAGCCGCCCAACTCGTCGATCGCCAACTCATCTTATATGAAGAACGGCTGCTCGACGAACAACTGGCAGAACAAACGAATCAGTGGCGACACGCTCTCAAACACGACCTTCTCGATACGATTTCCGAACAGCAAGATTTCTTTAGTGCAACAGACGCGGCTGTGGCCGTTCGCGGTTACGCGAGCGATCTCAAAGCGATCGGCGCTCTCGAAGAAATTGTCGAATTCCTCATCGAACGGATTAACGAACTCAGCGAAGAAGGACCCGTCGCCCGTCTGCGTGGAACCCACGAACAGACGTTAAATTTTATCTACCACAAAGCGATGGAAAATCGCTCTCGGGTCGAACGTCCGACAGAAGTTCAACCAAGAACTCGCCATCGCACGTCGGCGAAACGCCCCAATCCTTACGCGGCGTTATCGGGAAAAGTGGTTGTCTTTGGTGGTCACGATCGCTTAGCAACGTCGGTGAAAAACCGCTTGCGGGAGTCAGATGTGGATTTAGTGTGGTGTACGGCACAAGACGGCTTACAAATGGCACAGCAAGCTGAAAGCCACATCTATTCTGCGGATTTACTTTTAATTATCACCGGATATGCCAGCCACTCGCTGACGGAAAAAGCGGTGCAAGTGGCTAAAAAAGCGGGCAAAACCCCGGAAACGATCAACACGACGGGAATGACGCGAGTGTTAGAGGCGATCGAATATGGTTTAAAGACCCAACTCCTCGCCAATCAGTTCTCGAAAACCGCCTGACGGAATGGTGAGGAGATACTGAAATTTCCGGATTTCTGAACATTGACTCTCGAGTCTTTGTTTCTCGAATTCCCTTATCGTAGGGTTGTTGTTGGCAACGACCCTACGGTTTTTTATCGGTCGATTTCTCTCAACTCGAGACGAGGTAGCGACGCAGGAAACTTTCGAGGGATTCCATTTGAATGCCGAAGACGGACTCGAGGGTGTGAATTTCCTCGGAAGTACAGAAAAATTCGTTCGCGAGTAGGATACGCAAGGTTCCCAGGGAACGTTGTAAGTCTGGGTTGACGAATCCCAATCCCGTTCGGATTCCGTCGAGGACGGACAGGGGAAGGTTGAGAACGATAGGCTCTTTGTTAAAGACGCGGCTAAAGATTTTGGGAAAGTCTTCCCGTTGCAAGATTTCCGGGCCGCCGACGGCGAAGATACGGTTTCTCGCTGCTTCGACAGTCGTAGAATCGACGGCGATTTGCGCGAGATCGTCGGTACTGACGATCGACGTGCGGTTTTTCAGGTCGCCAATGGCGAAGTAAATTCCCGTGTGTTGGAAGCGTTCGGCGAGGGGAAGCAGGTTCGAGGCGAATCCCGAGGGTCGCAGGATCGTGTAGTTGAGGTTACTTTTTTGGAGGTAGTTTTCCACTTCCCGTTTGGCTTTGAAGACGGGGGAATCTTGATAGCCGCGATCGACGCCTAAGACGGAAGTATATACAAAGTGTTCGACGCGAAACTCTTTTCCGAAATCGATGAGGTCGATATTGGCGCGGTAATCGACATCTTGAGCGTTTCCCGACCCCGAACCGTGAGCGCTCACGATGTAGCGCACGTCGCGACAGGCTTTGCGGACATCTCTTTCTTGGCGCAAGTCTCCGATAAAAATTTCGGCTCCCCGCTGTTCGAGTTCGGCGTAGTTTGAGGACAGACGCACGAAAGCTCGAACGGGAAGGTCGCGATCGCGCAGCAATCGCACGATGCGTTTTCCAAGACCGCCAGTCGCACCTGTGACGAGATACATAGCTGTTTTTCGATAGGTTTTACAACGAGAGGGCTTGCAATAGCACTCTTTCTTCTTATTATGTCCAGTTTTGAGGAGATGCGAGATACGATATGGATTTGTCGTGAGAAACTGAGGTTTAAGAACGGCGATCGCTTCCAGTTTAACTGGCTTCTGGCCGGTCTACTTCTACCAATCTTCTTCAAAGTAGTTTTTCAATCTGGACTTACGCGATTAAGCCTTACCCACACTAAATGTAGAGGTCGGTGTGCATTGCCCATCCTAAACATGGGGTGAATGCGTAAGTTCTGTCAATATTGAAAATTTCGATATGATGAACTGTCTCTATAGCCAGCCCAACTGATTCGTAAAATCCTGTAACCTGAAAGTACTGTAACACGGCGATTCTAACTACAGAGAGCGTTCACAACTCAAATGATTCTGCTATACTATAGCAAACCTAAATCAGTTGTGTCACAAAATTGAGACAAAAAGGGAATCGGGAACGGGGAACGGGGAACGGGGAACGGGGAATCAGATTTTTTTGGGTGTTTTAATTTTTGACGACTCATTTGGGACTTCTATATTCCTTTTCGATCGAGCGAAACACAAAACGAAATATTTTTGAATTTAGCATGACGACCTTGTAGTCCAGATGATAAAAGGGTCTCCTGAGATTACGGTGTGATTTGTTATGAATAATACGAGATTGAACCGGGCGCATTGCCATGACGCCCGTAAAGCAAGGGTTTTGACCGGGTATAAAATCCGCTTATCACCTCAAACTTTGAAAACCCTGATAAAACCACAAGAATACCTCTATTAATAAAATCTATTTTTCGGATTGTTTAACCCAGTTTTTATCTTTCTTTTTCTTCATTTTCGATAGATTTAAATTTTGTTTAATACGAAATCCGAATCTCAAATACTGGTTTTTCCTAATCTGACAAGTCCCTCTCTGTGTCCTCTGTGTTTCTGTGGTGAAGACTCCTAAGACTTACGCAGTTCGATCGAAAATACATTAAATGGAGAGGTCGGTAGGCATTGCCCACCCAGCCCTTTCAAGGTGAACGATGATATGGATTAAGGAGGCGCTGAGTAGACAAGTGACGATGCCTTCGATCGACAATAAGGGGAGGTTTCTGGCGCTTCGACCCCCTGGGTTGTTTCAGGAAAATCTTGAGATTGACCCGTGTCGCCAACAGCAACAGTTGTTGTGCGACGCAAGCTGGAGCAGCATCTCGCCAAGAGTGCCAGGAGGAAGGCTCGAGGGCAATCTGCATACCTCGATAAGCGGGCGCATCAGTTTGAGGGAGATTGGTGAAAATGGCAATTTCGCTGTCGCCGTCACGGGTCGGTTGTTTCAGACGAACCACAACCCGCCGCAGGTCTAAGGTTTGACCCTGATAGGTTAAGCGAATCGGTTACTCGAACACCCAGCCGGTTTCCGTTTCCCCGACCGGCTCGAGCTCGGCTAAAGCCTGCCAAGAGGGAGTCCCGTGTTGACCGTCAGGGCAAGGAAACACATCCGTCACCAATTGCCGAGAAGGGTCGAGGACTACCAGACTCTTTCCAGGCAGGGCTTTAGCGGCATAGGGACGCAAGGCTTTCAAATGCCCACCGACCTCTACATTTGGTGTGGGTAAGGCTTAATCGCGTAAATTCAGAAGGAGATGAGGAGATGAGGGGATGAGGGGATGAGGAGAGCGGCAGAAGGGGAGCAACTGTCCTCACTGATGACGGGTCACTGGCAACTGGCGACTGCGAACTTTACACTTGTTGACAATTCTACTGATTAGTTGTAAAGTAATTTATAGATTGCAAAAAGTTCTCAATCCCAATTGTCAGACGCGCCAGGGCGTCCAGTCGGCTTATACTGTCCGAACTGGCGCGTTTTCTGGATGTTTCGTTCTCGATCGCCCGCCTTCTTAATAGGAAATTTTATAGATTAACGACGGGCGCATGGAGGATCGCGATTCAACTTGCGATCTAAATATCGATGCAGTGCCATATAGGAGGAAAGTTATGGCTGAGAGTTTACCACTCGAACAACCGGATATGTCACGCCGTCAACTGCTGAATTTCCTAACGGGGGCGACGGTCGCGGCTGCTGTTGGCGGTGCGGCGTACCCCGTCGGGAAATACTTCACGCCCCCGGCTGAAGGGGACGGAAGCGGCGCACTCGTCGCCAAAGACAAACTCGGGAATATCATTCCCGCTTCGCAAATTCTGTCTCAACCCGTAGGAACCCGCGCCCTGATTTCGGGATTGGCGGGAGAACCGACCTATCTCACCGTAGAACCGGGTCAAAAACTCAACGAGATGGGCATTGTGGATAACTGCACCCATTTGGGCTGTACTTTCCCCTGGAACGACACCGCCGCAGAGTTCCAATGCCCCTGTCACGGTTCCCGCTACGACGGTCAGGGGAACGTCTTGCGCGGTCCGGCGAACCGTCCGTTGAAATTGGTGAAAGTCGCCGTTCGCGACGATCTCATCTGGGTTGCCCCTTGGACGGATCTCGATCCGCGCACGGGTGTGACGCCTTGGTGGGCGTAGGTCAGTGAAGAGGTGAGAGTGAAGAGTTAAGAGTGAAGAGACCCCCGGTTTGGTCAGCTAAACCGGGGTTTTTTGTTAGTTCCCAATGAAACAGAGGGCGTCGGGGTTGTTGGGGCAAAGTTGCCGGGCGACGGGGTTTCCGTGGACGTAAGCCCGCTCTAAGTTGGGTAGGGCGTAAAGTGGGTTGACGTTGCGGATTTGGTTGTTGCTGAGGGCGAGTTCTCGCAAGCCTGTCATAGACGAGAGGGGAGAGACATCGCTAATTTGGTTGAAATTGAGAAAGAGTCCTTCGAGGGTCGTTAGAGAAGAGAGAGGGGCGAGATCGACGATTTGGTTAGAACCGAGATAGAGGCGATCGAGATCGGTCATCGTCGAAAGAGGAGAGAGATCGCTAATCTGGTTCGAGTGAAGGAAGAGTTGTCGGAGGTTGGTGAGGGAGGCGACGGGGGCGACATCGACGATATCTTCATCGCCGAGAAGAAGCGTTTGTTGGCGCGCGAGAAACTCTGTAGCGCGATCGCAATCTTTCGTTCCCGCCCGTTCGAGAAGGACTTCGACCGTATGGGCGGCGTCAGCGGATAAGGTCGATCGATTGGCACACCAATCGGTGAAACTTTCGTAGGTTTCGAGTTGTTTGGACTCAACGGCGGAAGTTGCGAACTGAAGGCTTCCCAAAATCATTGTTAGTACGAAACCGACGAAACCGAACCGTTTTACGTTCATTGTCGTTACGATCGTCAAAAAAGAACTAAGGTATTGATACCATTGGTTTACGGCAAGCGATCGCAAATTTCCCGATTTTTCCTTGAGATTCAATTGGGATATATAAAGTGCGACCAAACGTTGCCGTCAGTTCCCGCCTTTTCGATCAGATAGTTGTTGGGATAGAGTAACTTCGCGCCATAGGTGTTGGTGTATCCCGTCAAAGCGTTTCCCCAAGGGTCGTTGACGATGAGTCCCGAGGGAGTGTAGCCGATGACGGTGACGATGTGACCTGTTGCGGTAAAGTATCCCGGTAGAATGACCGGACGACCTTCGGCGATTTCCTTATCGATTTCCTTCCAACGGCAGTTCGTGCGGAAAACAGTACGGTAGCCGTAGGCGCGAATCATTTCTGAGAGGACGGCGTGGTTCGTCTGCGCCCCGACGCCGTAGCGTTGCACGATCCATTGAAACAGTTCTTCTTCGAGTTGAGAGCTGTAGGTGGGGCGCAAGCCGTAGTAATAAAACACCATCGCGATCGCCGTCGTGTTGCAAGTTGCCCAGGAATAGCTGGGGTTGTCCCGTTGCGAGAAATAAGGAACCCCGAGTTCCTTGCGATCGGGCATTTTCGGAAACAGGTCGATGGTGGTGCTGCCGCGACGAACCCAGGCGTGTTCGGCGAAAATATAGCCGGTGTTACCGTAACCGGGGAGTTCTTCAGTGAGGGCGGCTTTGATATGTCCGGCTTCCGTGGTGTAACTCGAGACGCCGTAAACCCGTCCGAGGGGAAGCGTGGTTTTGTCGCTGCTGGGGAGTTGAGAACTTTCGACGGGGCGACGTTTGAATGCCGTTTGTTGCAAGATGGTAATCGTGAGCGCCTCGGGATCGTAAGGTACAGATTTCCCCTGACGCAAGAGTTCCACGTGGTTGGCGTAGACGTAACCGACGTTGCCGAAACCGGGGATGGATTCGGCCAGGGTGACGCGGAAATGACCGGCGATGGAGGCGTAGCCGAGAACCCCGAAGGTTTGGCCTTGCAGCAGTCGCGTTTTGCGGTTGGCGGGTAAACTGGACGCCGAATCGGTGGAAACTTTGATGTGGGTGGTTTCTGTGACCAACAGTTGGCCGGTGAGGGGTTGTTCGGGAACGTTGGCCACTTGAAACACGAGGATGCGATCGCCCTTTCGCAGTTGCACATGGGGTTCGTAAAAATAGCCAAACTCGCCGACGGGGGTGAGGGAGGTTTTCAGGCGAACTTGTAAATGACCGTAGACATAGCCGTAAGAGCGCACCGGTAGAACCGTATCGGCGGGGATTTCGATGGCCCGATCGATATCCAGGCGATCGGAATCGATGGGCGCCACTTTAAACCAGCTATCCCGTACCGTTCGGATCGTGAGTTCTTCGCCGAGGGTGAGGGGATCGGTACTGACCGTAATATAGATAATTTGGTGGTCTACAGCTGCACCGCTGCGGTTGGTGGCCTTCAGACGCAGCCAGCGCAATCCCGCTTCCTGAAAGCCGCGATCGAGCCGAACGACCCAAGTTCCCGCCGTCGAATTCGCCGTGACGGGAAGTGCGTGTTTGTCTTCTGCGACGACAGACACCGTCGTCACCTGGTTTGGATCGAAGCGTCCCGAGAGGGTCGTCGGTTGACGGACTAACACCTCCGTCGGTCCCGTGTAATCGAGAGTTGGGGAAAGACTCAGCGGTTCGTCACCCCGTTTGAATTCCACGAAATCGGGAAACAGATATCCCGTGTTGCCGAAACCGGGAAAGTTTTCGGTCAGGGCGACTTTGATGTGGCTGGCTTCCCACTGGTAGCTGGCGACGCCGTAAATGCGGGTGGCGGGAAGTTGGACGTATTCCGATTCGGGAAGTAGCGACGAATCTGTGGGACGTTTTTTCAGCGGCGTATCCCGTAAAATCGTGACGGTTACTGCTTGGGGATCGTACTGCAACCACTGTCCGTCTTTATTGATGCGAACGTGTTGGTTGTAGAGATAGCCGACGTTGCCGAAACTGGGAATTCCCATGCCTTCTTGCAGCGTGACGCGAAAATGTCCGTTGACGCAGGCGTATCCGGTAATGAAGAAGACTTGTCCTTTGAGGAGTTCGGCTTGCTGCGTCGGCGGTAGCAGCGTCGAACTCTCGGGCATCATTTTAATTTTCGTGTCGCGGGTAATCCACAACAGATGAGTTCCCGGTGGGGCTTCGGGAAGGCGGTTTTCGTTGAATTGTAGGGGTAGACCGCCGACGTACAGTTGGATGTGAGGTTGGTAGAGATAGCCGAAGGTGCCGACGGGGGAGAGGCGATCGTCGAGTTCGACGGCGATATGGTTGCCCCGTAGGGTGTAGCGGTTGGCTTCGAGAGTCGTACCACCCTCGACGCGAATTTTTTGGGTGTCGTCCAAACTCGAGGAGTCTAGAGGGGCGGCTTTAAACCAAGTTTGTTGGAGAACTTGGACTTGAAGGGAGTCTGCCGTGACGAGAGGTTGCCCGCTAACGGTCAGGTAAAAGGTTTTGGTCTCGAGAACCGTTCCGTTGGCGTCCGCTCCCTTGAGGGAGAACCAGCGAACTCCTGCGGTGTTCAGACCGCGATCGAGCTTGACCTGCCAGGTTCGACGACTGGGATCGAGCGTGACGGGAAGCGGATATTTATCTTCTGCGGCGACAGAAACTTTCGCAATCTGTTGCGGGTCGTAGGTTCCCGTGAGGACGGTCGGTCGCTCCACGAGAATTTCTTGCGGACTGGAATACGTCAAAACACCCATAAGGAGCGCGAAGAATCGAGAGTTGAATCCATTCTACCTCTCGATTCTTCACTGCTGGAACGGATCGGGCGTTCGACTAGGAGACGACCTCGAGTACGTCTTTGGCGTGGCTGGAGGTGTTTACTGTGTCGAAGACTTTGGCGATGTTGCCGTCGCTGTCGATAATATAGGTGACGCGCTTAGCGTAGCCACCGCCTTCTACGTCGTAGGCTTTGGTGATGGAACCGTCTACGTCGGCCACCAGTTGGAAAGGTAAGCCGTATTTTTCTGCGAACTGTTTGTGAGAGGCTTCGTCGTCCATGCTGACGCCGAGAACGACGATGTCTTTCCCTTGAAATTCGGGATAGGAATCGCGGAAGCCTTGGGCTTCTTTGGTGCAGCCGGGGGTGTCGTCTTTGGGGTAGAAGTACAGAACGACGGTTTTTCCTTTAAAGTCCGAGAGTTTAACGGTGTTGCCGTTGGTGTCTTTGGCAGTGAAATCGGGAGCAACAGAGCCAGTGGATAGTGTCATGGAAGCTCCTTACAAAACTTAATATTTTCTCTTGTATCGTATCATTCTTGACGGAATCGTGCAGAATCCCGACCGAGATTTGGGGGTTTCGTTCCCCGAGAGAGCCGGAGGTCGAGCCTCCTAAGAATTCCCATCTTCTGGCGGGGAACCCGAGCCAAAAAATAGAGGGACGTTGCAGCGCAACGTCCCTCCGGTGGGATTTAAAGGAAGATGTCAAAGAACGAGCCGCCCGACTTATGCCGACATCGCTTGAATGATGTAGTCGAAGTAAGGGGCTGTTTCCTCAGCATCTTCAGAACTTAGCAACGCCAAGGACGCGTCTTTTAGGCAGCGCATGGCTTCTACCATTCCCGGCATGGGAACGCCCAGAGCGTTGTACATTTCCCGCGCACCGATAATTCCGATGGTTTCGATGGGTTCTTTGTCGCCTGCGAGGACGCCATAGGTCACCAGACGCAGATACCAACCGTAATCGCGAATACACTGGTTGCGTTCGCGGTTGCCGAACGCGTTACCGCCAGGAGCGATAAAGTCAGGGCGACGCTTCCACAGTTCTTGACTCGCCTTGTTCACGATTTTTTTCTCGTTTTCAGCGAGAGTTTCGACAATGCGAAGCCGCTGTTCGCCTGTTTGAAAAAATGCTTGGATGCCCTTCAGCTCGCCGCTGCTGGGGTAACGGAGTTCGTCGTCGGATTTTAGAATAACTTGACTAACAACGCTCATGGTTTATAGAAATCGTCTCAAGATACGAATACTATAGGTAGTTTAGCGACTTTGCGACTCTCAACGAAATAAATGTCAACAATACAGCCGTCGGATAACACGCTTTGGCAACAGGGGCAATCGATCGCCCTCGATATTGAGGATCTCGCCGATAGCGGGGATGGTGTGGGTCGTTGGCAACAGCGGGTGGTGTTCGTTCCCGATACGGCCATCGGCGATCGCGTGTTGGTGCGTTTGGTGCGGGTGAAACCCCAGTACGCCAGGGGTAAGGTTCTGGAACTGCTCGAACCCTCTGCAAACCGACAGCGACCGCCTTGTATTGTTGCAGATAAGTGCGGCGGTTGTCAGTGGCAACACATCGAGTACGGGGCGCAGTTACAGGCGAAACGCCAGCAGGTGGTGCAGACGATCGCGCGGATTGGCGGTCTCGAGGATGTTACTGTCAACGAGGTTCTCTCGACGGGGGAGTCTCTGGGATATCGCAATAAGGCGACGTATCCGATTCAGCGATCGCCTACGAAACAGATTCGGGTGGGGTATTTTCAAAAAGGAACTCACAAGCTGGTCAATTTGAATCAATGTCCGGTTCAGGACGATCGCCTCGATCCGTTTTTGGCGCAAATCAAACAGGATATTCAGGCACGGAAATGGTACGTTTACGACGAGAAAAGTAATAAAGGCGAGGTGCGCCATCTGGGATTGCGAGTCGGACGGCGCACGGGAGAGGTGCTGTTGACGCTGGTGTCGCGATCGACGGAGTTACCGGGGTTGGAAGCGCAAGCGAAAGCCTGGTTGCGGGAATATCCCGAGTTGGTGGGGGTTTGCGTCAATATCAATGGAAAACGCACGAATCGGATTTTTGGTGAGAAAACGGAGTGCATCGCTGGAGAGTCGTTTTTGACGGAGGAGTTCGCGGGGTTGCGGTTTCGGTTGGGTGCGACGGCGTTTTTTCAGGTCAATACGGAGGCGGCGGAGTTAATTTGGCAGGAGATCGATCGCGAGTTGGATTGGAACGGTGAGGAAACGGCGATCGATGCTTATTCTGGAATCGGGACGTTTTCGCTGCCGTTAGCCCGTCGGGTGCGTCGGGTTATCGGTTTGGAAATTCACGAGGATTCTGTCAAACAAGCGCGAGAAAACGCTCGATTAAATGACTTGACAAATGCGGATTTTTATGAAGGTAAAGTTGAGTCGTTGTTGGGGGAGAATTCGCCGATTTTCCAAGGGGAACCGGAACTGAATCCGCATTTGGTGTTACTCGATCCGCCACGTCAGGGATGCGATCGCTCGGTGTTGGAGGCGTTGTTACGACTGAGGAGCGATCGCATTGTTTACGTCAGTTGCAAACCGGCGACGTTGGCGAGGGATTTAGGGATATTGTGCGAGTCGGGAGTGTATGCGATCGATCGGATTCAGCCGGTGGATTTGTTTCCCCAAACGGCGCATATTGAGGCGATCGCGTTTTTACACAAAATAGACCAGTAATCTGTAAAGTTTCCCGGTTTTCCGCAGTCGTTGGGATGTGAGATGGGAAGTTAAAATTAAAGTCAGTTCGGGAGGGCGATCGATGTCCGTAACGGTACAGTCAAAACAGTTCACCTTGGATGAATATCACCGTTTAGTCGAGGTGGGATTTTTCCGGGAAGGCGATCGCGTGGAATTGATTTTCGGGAAACTTTACGAGATGGCGGCGAAAGGAACGCGACACGAAACGATTTTGCGGCGGTTGCTGCGAGAACTGTTTAAAATTGTGGGCGATCGTGTGACGGTTTCCTGTCAGTCTCCGATTGCAATTCCGAGTTTGAATAGCGAACTGGAACCGGATGTCTCGTTACTGCGACATCGCGAGGACGATTATTTAAATTCCCACCCACAACCGGAGGATGTGTTGCTGGTGGTGGAAGTGGCGGATTCGTCGTTAGAGTTCGATAAAACCGTCAAGTTACCGCTGTATGCGTCTGCGGGAATAGGGGTGTTTTGGTTGGTAAATTTGGTGGATAACACGGCGGAAGTTTACCGGGAACCGTTACGGAAGCCGTCGGGAGAGTGGGGATATGCGAGTTGTCGCGTGAGGCTTCCCCAAGAGGAACTGGAGGTTCCGGGTGTAGAGGGGGTTCGGTTGTTGTTAAATCGGGTGTTTCCGCCAGAATCGTGAGGATAAAGGTTCGCGAGGCGATTTCATTGCATATTGAGGGTTTAGAACGCAATAGGCTCTAAGCTTGACCCTCAATTCAAAAACACCCCAGATAACCCAAAATTATAACTTTATGCTTGACTACCAACCTTAACGAAGATTACTATAATCAAATAAACTTGTGATTGCTTGTTAAGTCATGGAAGAATTCGCTGGATTGGTAGTTCTCTGCCGAGAGCTATGGAGACTCATCAGTGACGAAGACATTATTACAGCACTCAAAAAACAACTGGGGTCTAAAGTGGCAGACCAAATTGTTAATGGAGTTCGAGACTTATTCGATCGTGAGTCTGGATTAAAACAGTTAAATCAAGCTCAAGAAGATCCGAATGTGCTAGAAGCTGTAATTGAAGATGTTGCCACTTCGGCTTGTCAAGACTCTGACATAAAAAAAGAGTTAGAGCATTATTTCTCTCAACTCAGGCAAGCTGAGTCCAAAATCAATACTACTAATGTATCTGGAGTTACGCAAAATCTATATAAGAGCCGTGTCATGGGGGATGTTGTAGGCGGCGATAAAGTAGGAAGAGATAAATTTCGTCTGTAACTTTCTCTTCCCACGCGGACAACTTTTAGAACTTGAATTAGAACACCCAAATGTAGTATGGCGTGTTGTAAGCTACCTCTTAGGCGGCTTGTTTCTGTTGGGTGTTACATTAGTATGGCTGCTTTTTGGTTTAGCCGCACAATATTCTTTTCCATTTTCTACAACATTTCAATTAATAAAATGCTTGTTTTCCGGAAACCTTAAAGAGCAAATAAATATAACGCAAAAAAATATTCAAGATAATTTACATATTCAAAAAGGTTTGCTTTATACAGAAGATAGCAAAAATAAGGTAAAAGATTTATCCAAACTAGATTCACAATACTGGTTAGTGACAAAACTTATTGAAATTTTATCTATGGGTGCGTCTGAGACTTCCAGTCAAGAAGAAATACTTAATTTTTTAAACTTTTATAGAGCCGAGCTGCTAGAAGAATTAATCCCACTACAAAAACAATATTATCCACTTTGGTCTTATCTGACATCCAAAGAAAGTAGTAGAAGTATTCTTTTAATGGATAGTTTGGTAACCAAATTATATGCAAATTATACTCAAGCAAGAGATAATGTTGGTCAAGCCAGTTCAGAAAATATAGAAGAATTAATTTTAGATTTTGAAATAGAACTAAGACAACTCAAGGATAAAATGCGTAATCAGGAGTATTTAATACTACAAAAATTTTACTATCTGTTAGATTGGATATCACAACAAAACCTAGGGGAGACTATAGACAACTCTAAAAAGAAGCAAGTAGAGTCCTCAGTTATTGGAAATCATGCATCTAAAAAATATCATGTAAAATATGGGTGCGCGGATTACAAGAGACTATTAAACAGCTTTCAAAATCCGAGGGAAGATTCATCTCATATCGAGTTAATGACCAGCCCCGATATTGCCGAAAACTGCGGACTTGAATTGTGTAAAAAATGCAAAGAAAAAATAAATAAACTTTAAAGTGATTTACAAGTAACAAATCTATATAGCAATCCTAAATGGTTTGCGGAAACAGATCGGCTGAAAACCCTATACCACAATGATTCATATTGAAAACGATCCGCAAACGAATTCATACTGCTGGGCATCTCGATTAATTCAAGCTTACTGAGAAAAAGGCTCTGCTATCGAGAATGGAAAACGAGATTTCAAGGGTTTCAGCCGTTGAGTTTTGAGCTAGAATCAATTTTTCGAGGTTCCCTGCTATATATCTATAGCAATCTTAAGTCATTTGTGGCAAAAATCCATAAGAATACAGCTTAGGAAAATCAAAAACTTGGCCATCAGCAAATATCTTAAATAACTCTTTAACTCTTTTAAATGAATCACATAAAAAAGGGTCTTCGGAGTTTGTGGTTAGAAATGTATAACATAATACAAAAAATCGAGAACTCGAGAGCCAAAACCTTTGAAATCTCGTGAAGTTAGTTTTTCTGTCACCCTAAACTCCGAAGAGCCTCCATGAATCATTTAGGATTGCTATATATAAGAATTTTTCGATTGAGCTTTTGCCGCGAATTAATATTGCTATATCGTTCAAAGATTTTCCCATTCTTGTCGGCTAATGTTAGCCTGATTCAAGATTTTGGTAAGTAAACTTTTGCTGATATCGCCTGAATGTGGGTTGGGAATCCAGATTTTAAGCTGTCCCCGAATCATATACTAGTGCTTTCCGCCGGAATAAGGGTCTTCAAATCCTAACTTTTTGAAGTTTCGGATTAAATCTTTTCGTTTACCGTCAAGTTACCGCTATATGCGTCGGCGGGAATTAGAGTATTTTGACTGGTGAATTTGGTGGATAACACGGTGGAGGTTTACCGGGAACTGTTGCGGAAGCCGTCGGGAGAGTGGGGATATGCGAGTTGTCGCGTGAAGCTTCCCCTGGAGGAACTTGAGGTTTCAGGGGTAGGGGGAGTTCGGTTGTTGTCAAATCGCGTGTTTCCGCCAATGTCGTTAGGATAGGGTGCATCTCAAAAATGTAAATTTATCAGATGCAAGCTTTATAGCAGTCCCAAATGAGTTGTCAAAAATTAAAACACCAGACAAAATCCGATTCCCTGTTCCCGATTTTGTTACACAACTGATTTAGGATTGCTATAGTACTCAATTTCGCGGCTGTTGGGTTTCGGCTTCGCTCAGTCCATGGGTGGAGCAAAGCCGAAACTCAACCTACCCCAGACTCATATTTTTACTATTTTACGGTACTTTTAGGTTCGAGATTTTACGACTCAGTTGGGTTGGCTATAGATACGATCCCGAATTATTCAATGAAATTGAGATGAACCCAGCTTACCCCGAGCAAAGTCGAAGGGATGGAGTTTTAGACTCAGGATTCCTGATAAGATTGTGGGAATTGGTGTCAGAGTTGCGATCGCTTATGCCAAAGGCTCACGTTATCGGTTTAGGAAAGTCAGGGGTTGCCGCTGCTCAGTTGTTGAAACGCAAGGGTTGGAGGGTGACGGCGAGCGATCGCGGAACCAGCGACAGCCTCCAACGCCAACAACAGCAACTCACCGAACAGGATATTCCCGTTAGCTTGGAAACGAGTTTCGCTCCCGAGGCGAATACCGATTTAGCCTTACTCGTCGTCAGTCCCGGTGTTCCCTGGGATTTGCCCAATTTAGAGCGATCGCGGGAACTGGGGATCGAAACCATCGGCGAAATGGAATTGGCTTGGCGACATTTGCAAAGCTGTCCCTGGGTGGGAATTACGGGAACCAACGGGAAAACCACCACTACCGCCCTCACCGCCGCGATTTTCCAAGCCGCCGGACATAATACCCCCGCTTGTGGCAACATTGGAAACGCTGCCTGTGAGTTGGCGTTGAGTCAAGCCAACGGTGAGCCACCTCTCGATTGGATTGTCGCCGAAATCAGCAGCTATCAAATCGAGTCGTCCAACAGCATCACGCCTCGGATTGGGGTTTGGACGACGTTCACCGCCGATCACCTCAACCGCCACAAAACCCTCGAAAATTATTACAACATTAAAGCCAAACTCCTCAAGGCGTCGGAATTGCAAGTGTTCAACGGCGACGATCCCTATTTGCGAAGTGTGGCGTCGCAATGGCCGAATGCTTACTGGACGAGTACGACGAACGAGGCGGCGTTGAAACCCTTTGCGTACCTCGACGGCGATGCGGTGATGGTGGATGGCGAGAAAATTCTTTCGGTTTCGGCGTTGAAAATGCCCGGTTCCCACAACCGCCAAAATCTGTTAATGTCCGTGACAGCGGCTCGATTGGCGGGTATCGATGCCGAGGCGATCGCCCATGCTATTGCTACGTTTCCCGGCGTTCCCCACCGTTTGGAGGTGTTGGGAAGTCGCGACGGCGTGCAGTTTGTCAACGACAGCAAGGCGACGAATTACGATGCGGCGTTGGTGGGGTTGGCGTCGGTGGCGTCTCCTGCGGTGTTGATTGCGGGAGGGGAACCGAAGGAAGGGGACGCGATCGCTTGGTTGCACAAGATTCAGGAGAAAGCGGCGTTCGTGTTACTCATCGGCGAGGCGGCGTCGCTGTTTGCTCAGAAACTCGACAGCGTGGGATACTCGGATTACGAAATTGTGGAAACGATGGAACGGGCAGTGATGCGATCGCGGGAAATCACCCCGAAATACGACGCCGCGACGGTGTTGTTGTCTCCGGCTTGTGCGAGTTTCGATCAGTTTCCGAATTTTGAGGTTCGGGGCGATCGCTTCCGCCAGTTGTGCCAGGAATTTTTGTGATTCTGTCTTTTTAAACTTTTATTATTCTGCCGTGTCGAACTTCGCTTTTAACGCCAGTGGCTACCATCACGAAAAGTTCGACGGCTTAAATCGCTACACGGGCGAGATTTTGAGTTCGTTGTTCAACTCAAATGTCTCAAATTTTACGATTTATACGGCAGACAAGTTGTTAAATCGAAATTACGAAAATTTGGTTTCGAGAATTCCGTTTCAAAATATCGACAGAAATGATTTCAAACATAATTTAACTCGGTTAATTTGGCATCAAACCCTATTGCCGATTTCGTTGATTCAAAGAAAAACTGATTTGTTTTACTCGCCCGTCCCGGAAGGAATGTTATTTCCGGTTTGTCCGCAAATCGTTACAGTTCACGACCTTTTACCGATAGTTTTTCCCGATAGCTATCCGAGAGTAAAATATTATTTTCGATATATTTTGCCACGAATTTTAAATAAATCGAAAGCGATCGTGGCAACTTCTGACAATACGAAAAAAGACATTGAAAGTCAATTTAACATAACCAAAAAGCCAATCCACGTTATTTATCAAGGATATAAAAATAATGTTTTTAACATTAAACGCAGAAAGAGAGATACATTAATTCTTAATAAATATTATTTAAAACTCTTTATTCTCTGCGTGGGCGAAACTCGTCCCTATAAAAACATACGCCGTCTCATGGAAGCCTTTTCTCGCGTCAACGTGGAAAACCTCGAGTTGGCGATCGCAGGAAAACTCAACAAACTCGATCGCGAAATTATCGATTATCCCCGACACCTCGGAATTGGCGATCGCGTCAAATTTCTGGGCTTCGTTCCCGACGAGTCTCTGGCTGCATTATATCGGAGTGCGATCGCCTTTGCGTTTCCCTCCCTTTACGAAGGGTTCGGAATTCCACCTCTGGAGGCGATGGCGTGTGGATGTCCGATTGTGGCGTCTCACGCCGCCTCAATTCCCGAAGTTTGCGGCGATGCAGCCGAATATGTCGATCCGTGGAGTGTCGAGAGTATCGCGGCGGGAATTTACCACGTCGCCACCGATTCTAATTTGCGATCGCACTTACGAGAACGGGGACTCGAACGGGTAAAATTGTTTGACAGCGATCGTATGTTTGAGGAAATACTCGGAGTTTTGAATCGATATTCAAAGTAAATCTTCATAGTAAATTGTCGTAGGTTGGGTTTCACTGCGTTCCACCCAACAACGATAAATTTAGGAATTTAATTTCGGATTTAAGCCAAATTGTAAAATTTTAAATTTATCCGTCCCAAAACCACAAAAAACGAACCAATTGACTGTTGGGTTCCGTTCCTCCACCCAACTTACAAATAAATCGACAACATTAAAAGGAAATTGTAACATTGCTTGTCAACCTTTCGTTTTTAATGGAGAAACCCACCGGAATCAGCACTTATGCGCTGAACGTAGTTCCTCATTTGCGAAATCTCGACCCTACCTTACTGATAGCTCGTCCGTTTAACAAATCACATTTTCCCAAATTCAAATATCATCCAATTTCTGCCGGACAAACTCCAGAACAAGGCATTCGCGGACATCTCAAACGGCTGTTGTGGACGCAATTTGACTTACCTCGAATCGACCGAAAACTGAAGTCGAATTTCCTGTTTTCTCCCATCACCGAAGCCCCGTTAGGCTGGAAGGGACGCTACGCCGTAACCCTGTACGACGCAATTCCGCTGCGGTTTCCCAAGCGGTTTTCGCCAATGACGCTCTATCACCGCTATTACGTTCCCCAGGTGTTGAAACAGGCAGAAACCGTTATTTGTATTTCCGAATCCACCGCCAACGATGCTATGACGTTTTACGACGTTCCCGCTTCCAAATTGGTGTCGATTCCGTTGGGATTCGATCGCACCCTCTACCGTTTTCTCGACCTTCCGACTCAAAACTATTTCCTCTACGTCGGTCGTCACGATCCCTATAAAAACCTACATCGCGCGATCGCAGCCTTTTCCCAACTTCCCAAATCCATCGATTGCGAATTTTGGATCGCCGGATCGTTCGATCGCCGCTACACGCCACAGTTGCAAACCCAAGCCATCGAGTTGGGAGTCGGCGATCGCGTCAAATTTCTCGATTACGTCAAACGAGAGGATCTCCCCATTTTGACGAATCAAGCGATCGCTTTAGTATTTCCGTCTCTCTGGGAAGGATTCGGCTTACCCGTTCTCGAAGCCATGGCCTGTGGGTGTCCGGTTATCGCCTCTAACCTAGCTTCAATTCCAGAAGTTGCCGGAAATGCTGCAATTCTCATCGATCCTTATAATAGTGAAACGATCGCGACTGCTATGCGTCAAGTCGTCATAGATAATACGATGCGATCGCACCTCCGACAAGCCGGACTCGAGCGATCGCATCAGTTTAGTTGGGATAAAACCGGGCCGGAAACTGCCCGAGTCTTACAACAATATTGTCGTCGAACGCTTTAGATCGACGACCTCATACAACTGTACATAGCTCAATAATACCTGTTACATAGATATCGAATCATGTTATCACTTCTCTTTCGACATCAAGTTTTCAAAAGACCGCTGTTTTATATTCTCCTACTGAGTTTCTTGTTAAATCTTTATGCGATTTGGTGGGGATTGCCAAGTTTTTTAGGCTGGGCGATGGATGAAATTCTTCCCTATCAAGTTTGGGATGGAATATCCGAACGGTTTTCTAACGGTTGGCATTCTAAGTATGCTCCATTTCATTTTTACATACTTAGCATTCTATATATACCCGTTTGGCTTTTATCAAAGCTGAAACTCCTAGACTTTTACGATCTTCCGGTTTATAGCTTTTTATACTATGTCGGACGCTGTCTCAGCTTGGTCATGGGAACCACATCGATCTATATCACGTACTTATGTGGTCGAGAACTACTTTCCAAACGAGCAGCCCTCTTCTCATCGCTGATTGTGACTTTAACCGTCACGGTCATTTATTACTCGAAAACAGTCAACCTAGACATTCCTTATGTCTTTTGGTTTTGCTTATCTTTATTGTTTTACATCAAGATACTCAAACACCATCGACTCCGAGACTATATTCTCTTTGCAGCAACAGCTACGACCTCCGTTTGTACCAAAGATCAAGCCTATGGGTTATATATTTTAACCGTGTTGTTTATCGTCTTCGAGCTGTACCAATATAAAAATCGACAACACCCTCGAGTTTCGGCTTGGAATCTCATTTGCGATCGACGAATCTATTTACCCATTGCGATCGGTGTTAGTTTGTTTGCGATATATCACAATTTCCTGTTTAACTGGGATGGATTTGTAAAACATCTCGATCTAATCCTTGGTGATGCGAGTTACAGTGGGGTAGAAATCAGCGAAGAAAATAAACATAATTGGATCGAACAGTTAAGATTGTTCCATCGCTTTTTTAAAGATTTAGTGGTATCGTTTGGGGTTCCCTTGTTTGCGGTCTGTCTGTCAGGCGTAGTTCTCGCCCTCCGAAAACCACGAAACAACCAGCTTTTGTTAAGCACTTTAGTCGTTGTGATTTCGTACTACATCTGTTTTTTAATGCCGATCGCATTTTGTCGAGAACGATTTTTAATTCCAGTTTGCATCGTCCTTTCCTTATTTGGCGGTAAGTCGATCGATGGAATTTTAAATGTTGTGTCAAATCCTCTGACTCAAATTTTAGTCTCTGCCCTATTTGTCTACAGCTTTTTTTATGGATCGTCGATCGATCTACTCATGCATCAAGACTCGAGATATTACGTCGAAAACTGGATGCAGCAGAACTTACAACCCGGCGATACCCTTACAATGTATGGTATCGAACGGTATTTGCCGCGAGAAAACAAAATGACAGACTTTGAAGTGAAGATCGATAAAACCTTTGAGTTTGAAGACCTCGTCCGAGAATCCCCTCAATACATTGTCACAACGAGTCTTATGAATTTAAACACTTATGCGCCATCGTCTCCCAGGTGGAATTTTTTCGTACAACTCTATGGCGACGATTCGGGCTACGATACTATTTTAAAACACAAAACCAAACCGACTTGGAACCTACTGTATTTAGACGACTACGAAGTGGTAGAAAATCCGAGGTATCGAACGGGAAACTTGAACAAAATTAACCCTGAAATCACAATTTTAAAACGACGCGACGAGCTTTAGAGGTTTGAAGTACGACTTCAAGTTGGGTGCAACCGTGCTATTCTCCTGTTGAGTGTGTTCTGTGTGGAGTGACTTGAATATGGTGATGTCTCCGGCTGTTCGACAATTTAACGGTTCGGTAACGGTGCGATCGCCGTTTGCCACGAGTTCACTGTCGCTGCCAAAATCGCCCCTGTTCGGAACCGACGGTATCCGAGGTAAAGTCGGCGATTTACTCAACGCCCCCCTCGCCTTACAAGTAGGATTTTGGGCGGGACTCGCCCTCCGCGAACGCTACGGAACTGGGGCGATCGTCTTGGGACAAGATTCGCGCAACTCCAGCAGTATGCTGGCGGCAGCACTGTCAGCGGGATTAACCGCCGCCGGCTTGGAAGTGTGGGATCTCGGCTTGTGTCCGACGCCTTGCGTTGCCTACCTCACCCACTGTTCCGACGCTGTGGGTGGCGTTATGATTTCCGCCAGTCACAACCCCCCCGAAGACAACGGCATTAAATTTTTCGGGGCGGACGGCGTTAAACTCCCCAACGACGTACAACGCCAAATCGAAGACGGAATCCGCGGCCAACTGCACCCTCGCGAAATTGACCGTTGGGGGCATCACTACAACCGCCCCGAACTCGTGACTCGCTATCTCACCTCGCTGCAAACTCCCCTCAACGGCGATCGCGACTTTTGCGGACTGCGCGTCGTCCTCGATTTAGCCTGGGGTGCCGCCAGTCACGTCGCCCCGCAAGCCTTCCGCGAACTGGGTGCAGACGTCATTTGTCTCCACGATCGCCCCGACGGCGATCGCATCAACGTCAACTGCGGTTCGACACATCTCGAAGTTCTGCAAGCGGCGGTTCTCGACCACAACGCCGATTTGGGATTTGCGTTTGACGGCGACGCCGATCGCGTGTTGGCGGTGGACGGACGCGGACGCCCCATCGACGGCGACTATATCCTTTATCTGTGGGGTCAACACCTACAAAAGTCCCAGCAACTCCCCGAAAATCTCATTGTTTCCACCGTTATGGCGAACCTGGGATTTGAAAGAGCCTGGGAAAAACAAGGCGGAAAACTGCTGCGGACTCCGGTAGGCGATCGCTACGTTCATGCAGAAATGCGCCGAACCGGATCGATGTTAGGCGGCGAACAGTCGGGTCACGTGATTTGCAGTCATTACGGCGTTAGCGGCGACGGATTGATGACGGCGTTACACTTGGCGGCGTTAGTCCGATGCAGCGGAACTTCGCTTTCGGAATTAGTCGATAATAGTTTCCAAACTTACCCGCAACTGTTGAAAAACGTGCGCGTGGAAGATCGCGAGTTGCGGACGAACTGGCAAAATTGCGATCCCTTGCAACAGGCGATCGAGCAGGCGAAAACGGCAATGGGAGATCTCGGTCGCGTGTTAGTTCGTGCTTCGGGAACCGAACCGGTGGTTCGCGTGATGGTAGAAGCGGTTAACGCCGAACTGGCCGATCGCTGGGCAGAAAATTTAGTGTTTGCCGTTCGCCAGCATTTGGTGTAGTGGTAGGCGGAAACTTTGGAATCTGCTTGAAAATTTGGCTGTAAAACTCCCCCGTAGAGGAACGATCTGAAATGCTTTTACGGGGGGGGAGCGATCGCTTCAAATCCAATCGTTCGATCGTCTTTTTATTGTTTTTATGATATGATAATAAACTGTACTTTTTGAAATATCCACAGAATCGTCTCAGATCGGATTCAATCAGCAATGTCTTCGTTAACCTTCGCAGATATATTTTCCGGAATTGGCGGATTTCGACTTTCACTCGAACAAGCAGGATTGAAATGTCTGTATTCTTGCGAAGCAAACGAATCCTGTCGCCAAGTCTATTTTGAAAATTTTGGCGATTACCCCGATGGCGATATTTCTGAAGTGGACTTTAGCCAAATTTCCGATGTGAACGTCGTCACAGCGGGGTTTCCCTGTCAACCGTTCAGCATCTGCGGAAAGCGTCGTGGTTTTTCGGACGAACGAGGAACCATATTTTTCTATTTATGCGAATTTTTAAAACAGAAGCAACCCGAAGTCATTATTTTAGAAAATGTCAAACATTTGCTTCACGTTGCCAAAGGTTCAAATTTTAAAGTCATTTTAAATACGCTTCAAAGCTTGGGGTATCTCGTCACCTATAAATTACTAAACGCTAAAGATTTTGGACTCCCTCAAAATCGAGAGCGAGTTTTTATTGTCGGTTCTAAGTATAAAAAGTTCGATTTTTCTAAACTTCAAAAAATTGAACCCGTTCCCAATTTAAAAGATTTCTTAGATGGTGAGGGGAATTTTGAGTATTTATCCCCCGACGAATACACTCTCATTGAAAATCCCAAAAAACAGGATTCAGGACTGATTTTCGTCGGATATCGAAATAAGAGTATTTGGAAAACGGGAATTCGTCCGAATACCGAGCATTTATCGCGAGTCCATCGCCAACCTAATCGAATTTACTCCGTTGACGGCGTTCATCCCACGCTTCCTTCACAGGAGTCTTCTGGACGATTTTTTATCTATTTACCCGAGGAAGATAGAGTTCGTAAATTGACATTGAAAGAATGCTATAAAATAATGGGTTTTCCGAAAGAGTTTAAAAAAAGCTCGGTTATTGGAGATGCTTATCGTCAAATTGGAAATTCCGTCGCGACAATGGTTGTACGAGAACTGATTCGTGAAGTAATAAATCAAAAGATTTTTAGTTCGAGTTCGAGGTATCAACCAGATGCGGTGGTTAAACAACCCTTACCCCCGGTGCAACTAACAATTCCTGGCTTGTAATCATGAACCATGCGCAAAAACTGAAAGAGTTATATTCAAAAGCTATCGATCTCGAAGAGTCTCAGGTTACAAAATTAGAACGTGAATTACCTGAATATGTCCAAAAGCACATACGCACGATTGCTGAAAAATCGGGTGCATCTCAATTTTGCAATAGGTTCATAGAAACTCCAATAAACTCAGAGAGAAAAAGCGCCATTGAGATAAGCACAGCGATGTTTGAGAAGTTTGGGAACATTGTCTCTCGACCATTGCGCTCCAGGTAACTTAACTCGAAGAGCAATTTGTTTGACCAAAGACTCGACAGCTCCCGAACCGATAGACCCCCCATCTGCCTGTCTAGCTTGATAGTTAATAAGGCGAGTGCGATGCTTTTTTAGATATTGCCAAAAATCTCTAGCTCTCAGACCTTTTTGAGTTCGGAGATAATCGAAAGTTTGAGGAATTTGACCCGTCCAAAGTAGATGACAAATCGTAGCTTTTTGTTGAGGAGTTCCTCTAATTTTGTGGGCATTCTCCATTAAATGATACCAATCTAGAATTTCTTCCCGTTCTTGAGCCGTCCCGATCTGGGCAAAAATATTCCAGACTCCGTCGTGTCCATCACCTAAACAAGCGAAGGGGGCAGCTAAGGGTTGAGCTTTTACCCAAGATAACAAACCCTCATTATCCTTAAAATAGGCAATTTTTACTCTTTCATGCACATTTAAAGCCTTGTATTCTTTCCACTCACACGGACACCCTAATGGCGTACGTAATCTGACCATTCCTCCGTCTAGACTCATCTCCTCTATTGGGTCGGTCAATTCAGGAGCTTCCCAGTCCTTGCTTTGAACCATCCTTTGCTGCGTACTTCTTGAGACTTTTATCCCCGTCAGGACTTCGAGATCTTCTTCTGCTCTTTGGTAAGATTCGTTAGCACTTATCAGTAAACAACATTTTTCGACGTACGGACTCCATCGATTTCCCTTTTTTAAGTCGAGTTTTTTGGCTTGTTGAGTGGTGATTTTTAAATTTCCTAAAATGCTGGTTAGCGAGCGGCTTCGCCCGGCTTCGGTTTGGGTTTCTTCTTTGATAAAAAAATACCAATCTCTGGCATCACATACTCTTGAGTTAAGTTTCTTACACTCTTTTCTATCCCTTCTAAACTCTTAAGTTCGTTGGGTTCAGCTTCGGCGTGCAAGATTTTCGCAATCTCTTCAACGTGTTTTTGTAGTTCAGCTCGAGTTTTCTCGTTCATTTTTCTTAAGGTGCTACTATCACTCTATTATCTCTCTTCGGGGCTCTGGTTTCCTTGAGTATTTTTACTTATTTATTGAGTTGAGTATTTTTACTTATTGCATTTCTGAGATGCACCCGAAAAATCACTATCTTTCAAAGGCGTTTATACGGTCTTAGTGACGCTTTTAGTTCATAAAATTTTAAACCCAAAGCAAGATATTCGATATCATCAAGAACAATTAGAGAATGGGTTTTCTGGGCGCACTATAGACACCAAGTATATTACACCCACTTTACGAGATTTAGAACTCCCAGCAATGGCAGAAACTGGCTGGTTGACTCGCTCCCTCGAGCAACCGTATCCTTACACTTTGAATTATGAAGGTAAAATTGGCGATAAAAAGGTTAAAAAGGCTTTTTTAAAAATCGTCTATTACGTTCAAATCATCGATCTCGATTGTGCTAATACTATATTAATGCTTTTACTCAAGCAGGTTAAAACAATAAGCGATAGCGCTAAAAATATCGAAATTTCGCCGTTAAAAAATCCCGAACGTTTGGATATTGACTCTCTCGTCGAAAGCCTTTCACTGCATTTCAACAGTAAGTATGGCGTTCGCGGTGCGTCTAAGTTACCTGTCTTGGCATTTTATGCGATTTTCACTGTGTTGCTGCAACAGCTTGAGAGATATCATGACTGTAGTTTGAAAGATTTAGGAAGTCATACAGCCTCAGACTTAAAATCTAAGACAGCGGGAGATATTGAAATTTTGGATGCCGAGAAAAATTTGACAGAAGCTATTGAAATTAAACACAACAAACCGATCGATACCTCAGTAATCGCGATTTCTCGAGAGAAAATTTACAAATTCAATCCACGCCGCTATTGTATATTTTCTTCGCATGAAATTAATTATGAAAGCATTAAAAATCAGACGAGAGAGATTGCCGTAAAACACGGTTGTCAAGTCATTGTGAATGGAATAGTTCCCACCCTTAAATATTATTTAAGGCTCATTGCTTCTTTGGATGATTTTGTATCTCGATATTCTGATTTAGTACAAAAAGACAAAGAAATACAACTCATTCATAAACAAAAATGGCAGGAAATTATTGGCAAGTTAAATCAACTTTAAATCTCGATCGATCCACCGATTTATACTTAATTCCCATCACATACCAGTCGATCGTTCAACTTTCACCTTGACTCACACTGCCCAAAAACGCACCCCAGCCATGCTGAGAGAGGATGGAAACGCGCTCTCGAGAGGGTACTACCTCTCGACAGGTCGATCGATCTCCACAGTTGAAAAGTCAGTCAAAAACAGTGTGATGACACCTTTAGCCTTTATTATGGAGTTTACGCGCAAAATGCGGAGACGCTAAAACGTTCTCCCCATCAGTTATCGCGCAGTGTGGGGCAAGACCCAGCCTAACCTTTCTACAACTCAACAGCTTTCCGACCGCCCGTATCGTCGATCGAGCCGAGTCATGCCTATCTTAGAAGCTTTCATCTTCGCCACCGTCCTCTGTGGCTTTTTCGCCATCATTTGGAAACAAAACCTGATGATGAAAATCCTGGCGATGGATGTCATGAGTACCGGAGTCATCGCCTGGTACGTGCTAGTGTCGTCGCGAGACGGTTGGTTTGCGCCCATCGATACCGGACGCGAAGCGGTCGATTACGCCGATCCCGTCCCCCAGGCGGTCATCCTCACCGCGATCGTTATTGGCTTTTCCATCCAAGCCCTGATTCTCGTGGGGGCGATGAAACTCTCGCGAAATACCCCCACCTTAGAGGTTCGTGAAATCGAGAAAAACAACACGCCATGACTGCGATCGCTATTGCCTGGATTGCCTTACCGTTCTTAGTCGGTTTTAGTATCTACTTGCTGCCGGGTTTGTCTCGTTACCTCGCCCTCGGCGTCTCCCTCGTTTCCCTGGGGTACGCCATGCAGCAGCTCGTGCAGCCGTCTCCGGAAACCTTTCAGCTTCTCGACAGTTTCGGCGTCACCCTGACGATCGATCCCCTCAGTGGCTTCTTCATCCTCACCAACGCCTTGGTGACGCTGGCGGTGGTTCTCTACTGCTGGCACAGCGATCGCCCCACCTTCTTCTTCACCCAACTTATTCTCCTCCACGGCAGCGTCAACTCCGCTTTCATTTGCGCCGACTTCATCAGTCTGTACGTTGCTCTGGAAGTCATCGGGATCGCCGCCTTTCTCCTGATTGCCTATCCCCGCAGCGATCGCTCGATTTGGGTGGGATTGCGCTACCTCTTCGTCAGCAACACCGCCATGCTGTTTTATCTCATCGGCACGGCACTCGTCTATCAAAGCAACCATTCCTTCGCCTTCTCCGGCTTAGCCCAAGCCCCCACCGAAGCCACTGCTTTGATTTTCCTCGGACTGTTGACGAAAGGCGGAATCTTCGTCTCGGGGCTGTGGCTGCCCCTGACGCACTCCGAATCCGACACCCCCGTATCCGCTATGCTGTCGGGAATTGCCGTCAAAGCGGGCATTTTTCCCCTCGTCCGCTGCGCCCTGCTGATTGACGAAATGGATATCCTGGTGCGGCTGTTCGGCGTCGCCACCGCCGTACTGGGGGTGGGTTACGCCGTCTTTGAAAAAGACACCAAGCGAATGCTGGCCTTTCACACCGTCTCGCAACTGGGTTTCGTCCTCGCCGCCCCGGAAGTGGGCGGTTTTTACGCTCTCACTCACGGCCTCGTCAAATCGGCACTCTTTCTCATCGCCGGAAACCTCCCCAGTCGCAACCTCAAAACCCTGCGACACCAACCCATCGCCACTCCAGTCTGGCTGGCTTTAGCGATCGCTGCCTTTTCCATCTCCGGTTTTCCCCTCTTATCTGGATTTGGGGCGAAGGTGTTGACGATGAAAAACCTTTTACCCTGGCAAGTGATTGCGATGAATATTGCCGCGTTGGGAACCGCGATTTCTTTTGCTAAATTTATTTTTCTCCCCCATGAATCTCAGCCAGAACATCACGTTAAACCGGGATTTTGGCCGGCGGTTCTGGTGTTGTTGGCGGGTCTGTTCGTCGCGAACGGCGCTTATTACGAAGCCTATACACTGAAGAACATTGTCAAACCCTTAGTCACCATCGCTTTAGGATGGTTGGCGTACTGGCTGATTTTTCAGCGAGCGCAGGTCAAAATTTCTCGCAAACTCGAGGAATTCGATCACTTAATCGGAGTCATGAGTTTAGTAACCCTCGCCCTGTTTTGGATGGTTTTAGCATGATTGGCTATTTGGATTTACTGCTGCGACTGGCGATTTGGTTTTTACTCACTGCTGACCTTAGCCCGGCCAATATTGCGATCGGGGTGGCGGTGGCGTTACTGTTGCCCCGCACTTCCACAACGCGGGCGGTGTTGAGAGACTGGCTGCACGTGCTTTGGGAAATCGTTCAAGCCATTCCCAAAGCCTATTTTGAAGCGATCGAAATTATTCTTCGCCCCCACACGAGAGAAGACTTAAGTCTCGAACGAGTTAAGCCCAATCGCACGCCGGGACTGATCTTTCTCGACATTTTTCTAATCACTTTCACTCCGAAAACCATTGTTTTAAAATATCAAGAAGACGGATGGTATAAAGTTCATTGGGTGCGTCGGGAGCGACGCCAAAACGAGAGGATTAAGGAGCGGATGGAGGGAGAAAATTCATGACCGATGGTATCTTAGCAGCGGCGATTGTCGCCTTGTTAATTCCCATTTATGAAGCTTGGCAGGACGATAACATCTGGCAAAAAATCCTCGCCTTTGCCAGCATCGCCACGAAAACCTCGGTCTTGATTTTGGTGGTTTCGGTGTTGCGAGACGACTGGACGATCGGGGTCGTGGGAGTATTGATTTTAAGTGTCGGTAACGCGGCGTTAATGTTGTTAGCCCACGTAATTAGACGAATGAACGAATTATGATAAACGCTTTGAGTTATGGATTGATGATAGTGGGTATCGTCTTCTGGTTTTGGGGGACTTGGCCGCTACTGGGAGGGAGATCGGTACTCTTTAAACTCCACAGCCTCTCGGTGTCGGATACTTTGGGGTCGATGGCGATTATTGCGGGTTTGCTGTTGAAGATTCCCCGAGAATGGCCGCTACTGGTGCTGGCGCTGATTTCTCTGGCAATCTGGAATACCGTGCTGGGTTACGTCCTGGCCTACTGTTCGACGGAGGGAAAAGTCGATGACTGAGGAATGGTACGTGGTGGCGATCGTCGCCCTGTTACCGTTAACTGCTGGAATGTTGGTGACGCAGGCCAATCCCTATCACGCCCTGGTCATTCGCGGTATTTTGGGGGCGGTGGCGGCGTTGGTATACGCCCTGTTTGGGGCGGCGGACGTGGCGTTGACCGAGGCGCTTGTGGGTACGATGCTATCGATTACGCTGTATGCGATCGCCGTGCGGTCTTCGATGCTAATGCGGGTCGGTATCCTGGCGGGAGAGACCATTCCAGACTCTAAAGACCTAGACTCTAAAGACGAGGAAGCGTCCCATCCGGCGACGCCGATTCTCTCGGCGTTGAAACGGTCTTTGGAAAAACACTATATGCGCCTGGAACTGGTGGCGTATCCCGACGAGTTGGCGTTGCAAACGGCGTTGACGACCAAAGACGTACATACGATTTGGCGGACTGAAGAATCCGAGTCCTCGCCGACGTACCAGCTTCAGACTCGCGTGCGGCGGCTTTACGAGATTTTACAGGGAGAATTGCCCCATACCGCTGAGTTGGTGTACGTCAACCCCGCCGACGCCAGCGTATCGGAGATTTCTTCGACAAACATCGAGCGCTCGGATTCAGCGGAGGCACACTGATGAAGTGGATTTACTTGGCGGCAGGAATTGCCCTGTACCTAAAAATGCTGTTCTTTCCCGAACCGAATATCGACCCGCCGGACGTTTCGATCGTCGAGAGTATTGTACGAGACAGCGGCGTTCCCAACGCGGTATCGGGCATCATTTTCAGGAATCGCCTCTACGACACGATTTTTGAAGTGGTGGTGTTCACCCTAGCCATTTTGGGCGTGCGGTTTTTGTTGTCCGACGAACGCCCTTCTCCGATCGTTTATCAGTTTAACGACGGGCCGTCGATCGTGTTGGCGCGGTTGGGGGCGACGATTGCCGCTCTCGTCAGCATCGAACTGGCGATTCGGGGACATCTCAGTCCCGGCGGTGGTTTTGCGGCTGGGGTGGCTGGCGGAACGGCGATCGGATTGGTGGCGATTACCTCTTCGCCTCAGTGGATGGAAGCGATTTACCAACGCTGGCACGCCGCGACGTGGGAAAAGATTTCGGTATTGGTGTTTATTGTGCTGGCCGGGTTGTCTTTGGTGGGGATAGAACCGCCCCACGGCGAGGTGGGAACCCTCATCAGCGGCGGTTGGATACCGATTTTGAATATTTTGGTAGCCATTAAGGTAGCGTTGGGATCTTGGGCAGCCATTTTACTATTTATCCGTTATCGAGGACTGTTGTAGCGAGGTGAGGGGATGATGAGATGAGGAGAGAAGACAATTGAGAGTTGAGAGTTTCTCCCCCTCTCCCTTTCTCCCCCTCTCCCTTTCTCCTCACCGCACGTCTGTCACGCGCCAGTTGAGTTTTAGGTTAATCCAGAAGTTCCAAAAGGTGACGAGGGCGATCGCCGTTAATTTCGCAATATACTCGTTGACACCCAACAGGTTAAACAGCAGGTTGACGATCGCCACGTTCAACATCAACCCCGCTAGACAAACTGCGTTAAATTTCAGAAATCGCTTGAACCGCTTGCGCCATCCCCGTTGTCGGCCAGACAAATCGGCAAACGTCCACAAGTCGTTCCACAAAAAATTATTGAAAATCGCTACTTCCGCCGACAAAACGGCACTGCGGGTCAGTCCCCACCCCAAACCGTCGCGCAGCAGGTAAAACACGGCTAAATCGACGAACACACCGCTCGATCCCACGACGCCGAAACGCAGAAATCGCGCCAGGGGAAACAGATCGACGCGCAGTCTTAGCAGGTGTTGTAAGTATTCGAGATACTGCTTCGCGGTGACTTTGCTTTCGCCTTCGTTGCGTTCTTGGAAGACGTACCCCACTTCGCCAATCCAGCGAATGTCGCCCCGTCCGAGAACTTCGATGAGGATTTTGTAACCGACGGGATCGAGGGATTTTCCGGCGATCGCATCTCGACGCACCATGAAAAAGCCGCTCATGGGATCGCTGACGCGGCCAACCACACCGGGAAGCAGGACTAAACCGATCAGTTGCGCTCCACGAGAGAGGAACCGCCGCGTGAGACTCCAATCGCTGACGCCGCCACCTTCGACGTGACGACTGGCGACGGCGAGATCGGCCCCGCGATCGATCTCCGCCCACAAATTCGCCAGCACTTCCGGGGGATGTTGTAAATCGGCGTCGATGACCGCTAAGATTTCGCCTCGGGCCGCTTGCCAGCCTCGGATTACGGCAGTGGAGAGTCCCCGTTCGTGGCAGCGGCGGATCGATCGCAGTTGGGGATAGGTTTCGGCGAGGCGATCGGCCAGTTCCCAGGTGCGATCGCGACTGTCGTCGTCCACCACGATCAGTTCGTAATCGTCAGGAATCAGGCGATCGAGCAGTTGTATCAGACGTTCGACCAGTTGGCGAAGGTTGCGGCGTTCGTTGTAAGTCGGAACGACGAGGGAGAGCTTGAGGGGAACGGCGATCGCCGTGCGATCGCTCGGATAGATCCGCAACCCCGCTTCGGGAAACGGCGGCAGAACCTCGATCTCAGAAATCTTGGGTTGGGACATGACCGGGCGTAGTGGGCAAAACACGGATACAACCATACCAAACCCAGACCGTTCTCGGAACAAATTCCCCGCGTCTTCGAGGTTGGCAGGAAGCAAAGTCACCGAGCTATAGTGGAATCGGTTTTGGAGACAGCTCGGTAGCAAACACCGAGCTTGCCACTTTCAAACGCAACCCGGCACTTCCCCCCACCATGAAATCAGTTTTCAAAGGCATTCTCTCGACCCTCTCGTTACTTTGGGTGTCGCCGTTACTGGTTCTGTTTGGGTTGAGTGCCGATCGCGATACGATTCGCTACGATACGAAATGCTGGATCGAAAATCTCGATCGCCCCAATCGATCGCCCCTCGTCAACCTCCTCTATTTACTCGCCAAACATCCTGAATTCCGAAATCTGTTCTATCACCGCATCTTTCAAAGTAACCTGCTCTCCCGAATTGTTCTAGCACTGCTGAAGATCGTTTACCGTCCCTGTCCTTATCTATTTATCGACAACTCCAGCAAAATCGGGTCGGGACTGTTCCTCCAACACGGGTTCAGCACGATTATCATGGCGGATATGGGCGAAAACTGCTGGGTCAACCAACAAGTGACGATCGGCTATAAAGACCGCAGCGGACGCCCTTCGATCGGAAATAACGTCCGGATTACAGCGGGCGCGAAAGTCTTAGGTAACATAAAAGTCGGAGATAACGTTGTCGTGGGAGCGAATGCGGTTGTCGTTAAAAACGTTCCTGCCAACTGTGTTGTCGTTGGGGTGCCGGCTTACATTGTCAAACGCGATGGTGTCAAAGTCAACGAACCACTGGTGTAGTTTCTCGTTCGGACGATGCCCGGTAAAAAATCGAAGAAATCGAAACAGAAAAAAGGTCAGACTCCTCCCAATCCTAACGAGCCAGTTCTGAGTAAAAAAGAACTCGCCGCGAAAAAACGCAAGCAAGCCAAGGAACGTAAGGAACTAATTCAAACCTTCGCAACGTCGGCAGTCGTGGGCGCGATCGTCGGGATCGCCTTATTTTTTGTAAAAGACGAAAAACTGGCGATCGCTGGAGGTGGCGGCATTATCGCGCTATGGATGTCTTATAAATACCCGTTCCTCGCACTCTGGGCGTTTGTAATTTATATGCCGTTTGCCGGGACGATTACCTATTGGATCGGCGGCGGAAATGCGTTATTTCAATTGGCAAAAGACGGCTTTGCCTTTCCGGCCATGTTTGCCATTTGGCAAATCCTGAGCAAGCAACGCAAACCGTTTATCATGCCCAAAGCCCTCAAAACGCCGCTGATGGTGTTGATGGGCATCCTCCTCATGACGTTTCTTGCCACGAACGTCTCCCAACAATTTTCGGGAACGCCAGGAGAACAACCCATTGCGATGGGACTACTCGGGCTTAAGGTTTTTATCGGGTATCTTCCGTTAATTACCTGTACCTATTATTTGATTAAAGATAAAAAAGATTTTTTGTTGTTTACACGCACCCACGTCGTTCTTGCCATTATTTGTTGTTTCCTCGGCTTGGTGCAGTATATGATGCTGTCCTCGGGGACTTGTCAGGGAACCGATCACCTTACTGGAGACGACTTATTTAAAGCAACCCTCGATGCGAAATGTTTAGTGGGCGGATCGCTAGTGTTCAGTCCGTCGCAAAATATGATTCGTCTTCCCGGCACGTTTGTCGCCCCCTGGCAGTGGGCTTGGTTTTTAATTGGGAACACGTTCTTTACCTTTGCCTCAGCCTTTAGCGATCCGTCTTTAATTTGGCAACTCGTGAGTTTTCTCGGCATGGCGTTGGTTTTCGTCAACGCCGTTATTTCCGGGCAGCGAATTGCACTGCTACTCGTCCCGGTGATTACAGTGATTCTGTTAGTTCTCACGGGACAAATTTCCAAACCTCAACGGTTTATCCCGATCGTCGGTGGCATTAGCGTCTTGATCGTGCTGGGGACGATCTTGTTTCCCGATGTTATTCAAGGACGGATCGATAGTACGATCTCCCGGTGGCAAGCCTCTCCGCCAACGGAATTTATCGCACACCAAGCGGAGTTTACGTCAAAAGGTCAAAGCGGTATTTTCGGACACGGCCTCGGACGAGCAACGAATTCAGCCCGAATGTTTGGCGATACGGCTTTAATTGAGACTTATTATCCTAAACTATTGTACGAAATCGGGCCGATTGGGGTTCTCTCGTTTCTCGGAGTCGTAACGTCTTTAACCATCGCTACGTTTAAAGTTTGGCGATCGATTAAAGAAAAACACTTTCGCAGCTACGCCGCCAGTTTTTGGGTTTTCATCTTTTTTATCAGCTACCAAACTTATTATTATCCTCTCGACGTCGATCCGGTAGCTGTCTATTACTGGATGGCGATCGGGGCAACGTTGCGATTACCCGAACTTGAAAAGCAAGAATTGGCTCGACTGGCAGCTCTCGAAGAATTGGAGGACGACGATCCCAAAAAACGCAAGAAAAACGCACGACAAAAAAAAGTGACGGCTAAATAAATTGCCTGTATGATTCTCGATATCCGATCGCATTTAGGAGTTGCTCGCTGTGAACTTGCCTTCGATTTCGGTTGTTATCCCCACCTATCGCCGCGAAGCTGCGTTGCGGGATACGATCGCCGACGTTCTCAAACAAGATTATCCCGACTTTGAAGCGATCGTCGTCGATCAAACGCCCACTCACGAACCCGAAACAGAACGCTATCTCCAAGAACTCGCTGAAGCGGGTAAAATTCACTGGTATCGCGTGGATTGGGCGAGTCTTCCCGGTGCGCGAAATTATGCAGTTCGTCGTGCTACGGGAGACGTTATCGTGTTTATCGACGACGACGTGAAACTCGAACCGAACTATTTACAAACTCACGCCAGAAATTATGTCGATCGCCCAGAAATTGGTGCTGTCGCCGGACGGGTTTTCGATCGCATGAAACTCGCCGACTCTGGGGGCGCTCTCAAAATTAAACAACTCCCCCCGGAAGCAATGGATCCCGGTATCGCGTGGTATTACATCGATTTAGTTCACACGATCGAACCCCAGCAAGTTCTCTCGGCGCGAGGTTGTAATATGTCGTTTCGCCGGGAGGTTTTCGACAAGTTCGGCTTGCAATTCGACGAACGCTATCGCGGAAGTGCGGTTCGCGAAGAATCGGATTTTTGTTTGCGGTTCCGTAAAACCGGCTTTCAAATTTGGTACGATCCCGATGCCTCTTTAATTCACCTAGGAGAAGAAACGGGAGGCTGTCACGATATCAGTACGAAATCCGTTAAGTACCAGATTACATTTTATCACAATCACTTTTTTATGGGGCTTCACAATTTAACGTTCGGACAGTGTTTGCGCTTTTTTGCCAAGCTGTTTGACTGTCACGTTCTCGGACATCCCCCTTGTAATAAAAGTGGTTCTCCTCTCAAGGTGTTAGTCCGGTTTGGATTTTACGCGATGGGATTTTTGAAAGCCCTCAAAACTTGGATTCAATCGCTTTGGGACGACGGACAAATTTACAGTCGTCAAGACGATTTAACCAGTGCGTAGGGTGGATGAGACCCCTTTTATTGAGAGGAGCGATCGTGAAACGAATTATCTATGCGGGGAACCAGCGCATGATTCGACCCAACAGCCCCTGCGACTCCAAATATCAAATTATCAGAACCGTTGCGTTTCCGGCCGGACGCTACCCGTTAAGTCGACTTTGGTCGCCATTTAGCTGTTTGGCCGCCTGGAAACCCACGTTTAAACGGTACGATATGGTTCATGCTTTTAACAGCATTCCTTATATAAACCGACCGTTTGTGGTGAGTTTCGAGCGGATTTTACCCTTGATGTCCGTCAGTTCCGATCGTCCGCTTGCAAAGTTTTTTTACGAACGGCTGCGCGATCGCCTCGCTCGCAACAACTGCTATCGACTTATCGCGCTTTCAGATTGGGCGAAACAACGGTTTCTCGAACAACATCAAGATTGGAACGGGATCGATCGAATCTCCCCTAAAGTTGTCACCGTTCATCCGAGTTTTCCGATTCGCGTCGAGTCTCCTAAGCGTTACGATCGCACCCAACCGTTACAGTGTATGTTTATCGGCCGTCATTTCGCGAGAAAAGGAGGGATCGTCGCTCTACGAGTTGCTAAAAAAGCGTTAGAGTTAAATTTACCGTTTCACCTGCACGTCATTTCTCAACTCAAATGTGGAAGAGGCGTTCCAACTGATTTTCCCGATCGCGATCGCTACAAAAACGATTTACAACTTTTAGACTTAGAAAACGTGACGTTTTACGGTATAGTCGGAGACTCAAAAGTCTTCGAGCTTTTAACGCAAAGCCACTTTCAAATCATGGCCACCCTCAACGATACTTACGGTTTCAGTATCGTAGAAGGATTTACCACAGCCACACCAGCCATTACGACAAATATTAGTGCGTTACCCGAGTTTGTCAAAGACGGTGAAACCGGATATTTAATAGAGGTCGATCGCACTCCTCAAAATACTTGGAAAAACCCATTTTACGGACGAGAATTCCAAGACGAATACTGGGATTTTATCGACAGTGTCTACGATCGCCTCGCCGCAAATATTCTAGAAAAATTACAGACTTTTTGGGAGGGCGATAATTGTTCTGAAACTTACGAGCGATTGAGTGCGGGAGCGTTAGAACGAGCAGAAACGCACCACAACGAGCAAAAAACCAGTCAATTCTACGATCGAATGTACGATGAAGCTATGTCGTCTTGATATTAATTAAAAAATCATGAGAATTGTTGTCGCCAGTCATACCTATATCGTCGATCTCAATCGAGAAAAGCTGCGAGAACTCGCCAACCTCGCCCCCGATGTCGAAGTAACGGTGGTGGTTCCCAAACGCTGGAAACCCGGCGGAGTTCAAAATCGCGTCGTCGAAAGCGAACCGCTAGACGAAGGAGCGTTTCGCGTGGTTCCGCTATCGAATTTCAGTCAAAACCAACAGGGACTGTTAACCTTTGGCTGGGATTTAGTAGACCTATTGCGTCAGTTTCGTCCTCAAATTATTCAAGTCGAACAAGGGGCGAAAGCGTTGGGATATGCCCAAACCATTACCCTTAATAAATTGCTCGGACTGAAGGCGAAAAACGTCTTTTTTACCTGGTGGAACATTCCCTATACGTTGAAGTTTCCTGTATCGCTGTTGGAAAAGTATAATCTCAGCAACACGGACGGAGCGATTACGGGAAATCAAGATGGGGCGGAAATTCTGCGCGATCGCGGCTACAACGGGCCGATTACGGTACTTCCTCAATTGGGCGTTGACGAAACCCTATTTCGTCCCCAAGAGGTTTCCGATCTACGCCGACAACTCGGACTCGAGCCAACAGATTTCGTGGTGGGTTTCGTGGGACGGTTCGTTGAAGAAAAGGGCTTGTTAACGCTGTGTCAGGCGTTAGAAGGACTGCGCGATCGCCCGTGGAAATGGGTACTTCTCGGACGAGGCGTGCTGAAGGAATCTCTAGAACTCTGGGTTAAAGAAAATCAGTTTGAAGACCGGGTGATTTTCGTCGAAAGCGTTCCCCACGACGAAGTGTATCGCTATATCAATTTACTCAACACGCTGGTTTTACCCTCAGAAACCACCTATAAATTCAAAACCCTTTCGTCGGTAGGATGGAAAGAACAGTTCGGCCACGTTCTCATCGAAGCCATGGCCTGTCGCGTTCCGCTTATCGGTTCCGATTCGGGGGAAATTCCCTATGTCATCGACGATACGGGTTGGGTGTTTCCTGAAGGAAACGCCGAAAAATTGCGGGAATGTTTGGTAACGTCGATCGACGATCCCGAATTGGCAAAACAGAAAGCCCAGCAGGGATTCGATCGCGCCATGAAACGCTATACGAACCGCGCGATCGCCCAGCAGCAACTCGAGTTTTACCAACAACTCCTCGGCTGAACCCCGTACAATCGTAAATCGTGATATTTAGGGATGATTTGGGTTTCATGGCTGAGATTCGATCGCACGCACTCTCGATCGCGGGAACGGATACCGACGCGGGAAAAACTGTCTTGACCGCCGCATTGGTCGCCTATTGGCGCAAATATCGCCCCGATCGCTCCTTGGGGTTGATGAAGCCGCTACAGTCGGGAACCGGCGATCGCGAGTTTTTTACGGAAGTCTTTGACCTCGACCAAAGCCCGGAATCCATTACACCGCAATATTTTCAAGCGCCTTTAGCACCTCCTCTCGCCGCCGAAAAAGAAGGGCGAACCATCGATCTCGCTGTCGTCTGGCGCGAACTCCAACACCTTCGCCAACAGCGAGATTTCTGTCTGGTGGAGTTTTTGGGCGGTTTGGGATCTCCCGTTACCCGAGAACTCACCGTGGCGGATTTGGCGCGAGATTGGCGTTTACCGACGTTGCTAGTCGTTCCGGTGAAGTTGGGGTCGATTTCCCATGCGGTGGCGAACGTCGCCTTAGCGCGTCAGATGAAGGTGGATTTACGGGGAATCGTCCTGAACTGCGTCGAACCTCGGACGGAGGAGGATATCGCCAAGTGGACGCCGAAGGATTTAATCGAATCGCTGACTCAGGTTCCGGTGTTGGGGTGCATTCCTTATTTGGAGAACGTTAAGGATACAGAAAAACTGGCCGCGATCGCAGCCAGTTTAGATTTAGAAACCATCTGGGGGTAAATTCGCCACACCAGACACAGAGAACACAGACAAGGGAGTTGTAGGGCGATTTACACCTCGGCGGTGCGTCAGGTTAGAGTGATGTCCCGGTCGCGTTTTCGGTTTTCAAGTCTGACGCACCCTTGTCTGTTGGCGGTGTACATTGGCGGTGCGTGACGATTTATGGGTCTCACGATCGGCACTCTATTTTTCAAGTCACGCACCCTACACCGCTGTTCTTACACCGCCATCGGACTGGTGAGACGTTCGAGTTGTTTCACCAACAGACTCAGGAACAAACCGACATCGGTAACGACGCCGGTAGATTCGACCGAACCACGATCGCTCAGTTTCGTGACCACCGCCGGATTGATGTCCACGCAGACCATCTTCACGCCCGAGGGCGTCATGTTTCCGACACCGATCGAATGCAGCATCGTGGAAAGCATTAGAATCATATCGGTGTTTTCGATAACGCGGGCGTACTGCACCTGGGCTTTAATCAAGTCCATTTCCGTGTCGGGAAGCGGTCCGTCGTCGCGAATCGACCCGGCGAGAACGAAGGGAACGTCATGTTTCACGCATTCGTACATCACGCCGTTGGTAATAATTCCTGCTTCGACAGCGTTGGCGATGCTTCCGTGACGGCGAATCGTGTTGATGACGTTGAGGTGGTGGCGGTGTCCGCCGCGAACGGCGACGCCCCGTTTCATGTCCACCCCGAGGGAGGTTCCCAGCATCGACTGTTCGATATCGTGGACGGCGATCGCGTTTCCGCCGAGAAGTCCTTGGATGTAGCCTTCGCGAATCAGCCAGGAGAGGTGTTCTGCGCCGCCGGTGTGGATGACGACCGGCCCGGCGGTGACGACAACTTTACCGCCGCGATCGCGAATGCGCCGCAGTTCCCACGCCACTTGTTCGACGACTAACTCCACGCGACGCTCGCTGGAAACCCCAGCCGACATAAAGCTGAACTCTTGAGATCCCCGTTGTTCGCGAGATTCGGGTTTGCGAACGGTGCGGATTCCAGCGATGTTGACGACGACTTTCTCGCCCAATTCGAGATCTCGTAAAATCTTGCACTGGGCGACGAGGCCGTTTTCGGTTTCGCGAACGGCGATCGCGCCGTCCATCCGTTGGTTGTGGACGCGCACCCACTGGCCGTTCATCCGAACTTCTGTCGGATAAATGGTCGTGACGTAGAAGTCGTCGGGGGCGACACCCGCTTGAACGACGGGTTCGAGTTGGGCGTCTCGTTCGTCTTCAGGGAGAGACACCGCCCCCAAGTCGATGAGTTGGGCGACGATTTCTTCCATCACGGCGCTGGAAGGCGCGGATACGTGAACTTCCGCCGAGGAGGTGCTTTGACGCTGTGCGCCCAGGTCGAAGTTCTGGACTTTGAAGCTTCCGCCGCCTTCGACGATTAAATCCAGGGCGCGGTTGATAATTCCGGCGTCGAGAAGATGGCCTTGGAGGGTAAGGGTTTTTGAGACGATCGAATCGGTCGCGCCAACGTCGCAGGCGATGGGTTCGGTGGTGCGTAATGTCAGACATTTGGCTGCACCCCCGGCTTTAAGGAATTCGTTGAGGGGCGTTTCGATGACGGTAAAGCCTACTTCGGCGAGTCTGGCTTTGAGGTCGTCGCTGGCTTGGTTCATCACCACCACGTCGTTGACGTTGACGGCGTTACAGGCGAAGTTTACGGCGTCGGGTTCGTCGATGGCGATGCGTTTTTCCGCCGGAACCCGCATTTCGATCAGGCGGTTGGAGTAGAAGTCGAAGGCGGGAGGGTAATAGAGGAGATAGCCGTTAGCTAGGGGACAGAAGCAGGTATCGAGGTGGTAGAAGCGATCGTCTACCAGTTGTAGCGACAGTACCTCGATGTCCAGCCACTTGGCCAGGTAGGGGTGAGAGTCGAGTTCGGAACGGAAGCCGTATCCCGCCCACAGCCAGCGTCCTTCGCGATCGAGCAGGGCGTCTCCCGCCCCTTCAAAGGGGAGGTCTTTTGGGAGTTCGTGGACGGTGAAGCCGTTCTTTTCGAACCAGCGTTTGAAGTGGGGTTCTTCGCCTTGGCGTTCGGGGTGATAGAAGCGACTCAGAACGACGTTGGTTCCGAGGACGAGGCCGGCGTTGGCGGTGAACACCATATCCGGCCAGCCTTTTTCGGGTTCGACGAGATCGACGATCGCGCGATCTTTGAGGATGTTATAGAGTCCTTCCCATTGAGTTTCGGCGCGATCTCGGGAGGAACGATGGATGTTTCCTTCCATCCAGGGGTTGATAACGTAGTCCACATCGTAATGATGGGGCGGACACATGAGGATGCGAATCGAGTCGGTCATAACGGTATTTACACCTTAGGAGGGTTGCGATCGAGGGTGGTTGCAGGAATTCTCGAAATTCTCGCGTTGGACTCGGTTTCGCCGGTGCGACGCACGACTTTCGCGAACGATAATTCGGAGGGTTGAAAACTCTCGTTCGATCGCGTAAAGGTTTAAGAAACGAGCCAACTTTTAATCTTATTACAGGACAGAGTTGGCAAACTGTAAATAGCAAACGGTTGTTGAGAGCGATCGCAGTTTGTAAGAAGCGGAAAATTTCTCGAAATTGAGGGATTTGAAGGTCTAATCTAGATTATCTGACATTGTTAGAGGGTGATAACATTATGCGAATTGCGATTGTGGGGTGCGGGATCGTTGGGGCTGCGATCGCCTACGAATTGAGCCGAGTTTCGGGGTTAGAGATTACGGTATTCGAGACAGAAAATCCGGCGTCGGGTTCGACGGGGGCGGCGTTGGGGGTTTTGATGGGGGCGATTAGCCAGAAAAAACCGAAAACTCGCGCTTGGAAACTTCGAGAGGCGAGTTTGCGACGCTACGAAACGTTAATTCCCGAGTTGGAAGCGAAACTCGATCGCCCGATTCCCCGCAACGATAACGGCGTGTTGAAGTTGTGTTTTCCGGGGGAGAATTTGGAGAAATGGGAAAAGTTAGCGCAAGTCCGTCGAGAACAGGGGTTTCCGTTGGAGATTTGGTCGCCCGAAGCGGTGAAGTCTCGATATCCGAAAATTGAAACCGCAGCGATCGCGGCGGCGGTGTATTCTCCTCGAGACCGACAGATTCAGCCGATTCCGCTCGCTCGGGCGTTGGTAGAGGCGGCTAGAGGCCACGGCGTTCGTTTCGTGTTCGGTGCGACGGTGATGGAAGCGGAAATAGAAACTGGCGAAACGCGCTGTTGTCGCACGCTTATATATAAGGATGCGAACGACGAGACGCGACAACATTCGACAGATTGGGTCGTGGTGTCGGCGGGATTGGGTTCGACGCCGTTTTCTCAGAGGTTGCGAGAACCGGTGACGATTCAGCCGGTGTTGGGACAGGCGATCGAGTTGGCGATCGCGCTTCCGTCAGAGTATCCGGTCGTGACCGCCAACGACGTACATTTGGTGTCGGCGGGGGAAGGACGCGCTTGGCTGGGGGCGACGGTGGAGTTTCCCGACGCGAAGGGGTATGTGATTCCCGATCCGCGTGGGTTACAAATGCTGAAATCTGAGGCGATGCGGTTTTATCCAGAGTTGGTTGAGGCGGCGATCGCGCGTCAGTGGCAGGGGTTGCGGCCGCGGCCGGTCGATCGCTGCGCCCCCGTCATCGGGACGTTAACGGGATACGACAACGTCGTTTTGGCGACGGGACATTATCGAAATGGCGTGTTATTAGCACCGGCGACAGCAGAGGCGGTTTGTATGTTACTCTTGAATAACCATTCAGCCATTTAAGAATATAGAGATGAATGTATAAAAATGTAACGACTTTTTAAGGAAGTCACCGCCATCGACGTCTCATATTCATCTCAGACTGGCTTGAAAATGAGGGCGATCGCGCGATCGGGAGGAGCCACAGAACCCGTCAACAGCAGCGATCGCCGAGAATTATTAACGACTGTAACGAGACTGCGATCGGCACTGGCCGGGTGTTCTACTGTGGTCAACAGTTCCGTAACGAGCGTTTAACCATGACAGATACGATATTTGGGAAGATCGTACGCAAAGAAATCCCAGCAGATATCGTCTACGAGGACGACTTATGCCTCGCATTCCGCGACATTGCGCCCCAAGCGCCGACTCACATCCTCGTAATCCCTAAAAAGTCTCTATCCAGCCTTGCAGATGCCCAAGAGAGCGATCGCGACCTGCTCGGACACCTGCTGCTGACCGCCAATCAGATCGCCCAACAAGAAGGACTCTCTCAGGGATACCGAACTATCGTTAATACAGGTGCCGAAGCTGGTCAAACCGTGTTCCACCTTCACGTTCACGTTCTCGGAGGTCGTCCGATGGAGTGGCCGCCCGGCTGATTCTTAAAAATTTTCGTCAAAACCCTTTACAACCCGAAACAATTGCGTTAATATAATTTACAAGCGAGATACATACATCATTCTTCTCGCGCTGAACCACAAACAACGCAATAATTCATACCTATGACGACCACACTACAGCAACGCGAATCCGCGTCTCTGTGGTCTCGGTTCTGCGAGTGGGTCACTAGCACCAGCAACCGCCTTTATATCGGCTGGTTCGGTGTTCTCATGATCCCCACCCTGCTGACCGCGACTACCTGCTACATCATCGCGTTCATCGCTGCTCCTCCCGTGGACATCGATGGTATCCGCGAACCCGTTGCCGGGTCTCTGATGTACGGAAACAACATCATCTCTGGTGCTGTTGTTCCGTCTTCCAACGCGATCGGACTTCACTTTTACCCGATCTGGGAAGCTGCCAGCCTCGACGAATGGCTGTACAACGGCGGTCCTTACCAGCTCGTCATCCTTCACTTCCTCATTGGCGTTTTCTGCTACATGGGTCGTGAATGGGAACTGAGCTACCGCCTCGGTATGCGTCCCTGGATCTGCGTGGCTTACTCCGCGCCGGTGGCCGCTGCTACGGCTGTGTTCCTGATCTACCCCATCGGTCAAGGTTCTTTCTCCGATGGTATGCCTCTGGGCATTTCGGGAACCTTCAACTTCATGTTGGTCTTCCAAGCCGAACACAACATCCTGATGCACCCCTTCCACATGCTCGGTGTGGCTGGCGTCTTCGGCGGTGCTTTGTTCTCGGCAATGCACGGTTCTCTCGTCACCTCTTCCTTGGTGCGTGAAACCACCGAAAACGAGTCGCAAAACTACGGCTACAAATTCGGTCAAGAAGAAGAAACCTACAACATCGTTGCAGCTCACGGCTACTTCGGTCGCCTGATCTTCCAATACGCCTCCTTCAACAACAGCCGTTCCTTGCACTTCTTCTTAGGTGCTTGGCCGGTGGTCGGTATCTGGTTCACCTCTTTGGGAATCAGCACCATGGCGTTCAACCTCAACGGATTCAACTTCAACCAATCCGTTCTCGACAGCCAAGGTCGTGTTATCAACACCTGGGCTGACGTGATCAACCGTGCCAACTTGGGTATGGAAGTCATGCACGAGCGCAACGCTCACAACTTCCCCCTCGACTTGGCAGCTACCGAAGCTCCTTCCATCAACGGCTAATCATAGCCTCTGGAAGTTAGCGCAAACGGTTTAGCTAACTAAAATTACAAAAAAGCGTCCTCTTCGGAGGGCGCTTTTTTATTGGAAAATTTCCGTACTGTTCCCTATTCCCTATTCCCTTCCTCCCCCCGACCTAAACGATTCCCTGGGGAAAGCGCTGTTGTAACGCCACAAATGCCGGACAGGGTTCTTTTTTCTGAAAGTTTTCGATTTTACTCCAGGTAAACGGGGCTTCCTGCGCCGCCGCCATCCACAGCAACCGTTTCGCCCGTGTCATCGCCACGTACAACAAACGAAACTCCTCGGCAATTTTTAACCGTTCTGCCATTTGCCAATATTGAAGCGGCGAATCGAAGGGCGAAAACCCTCCTCTCTCATCGGCGCGATGCCAGAGATACTGACGAATTTGCGCTCGCGCTACTTCTTCGAGGGAAAAGCTTCCGAGAAACTGTGTCTGTGGCAACACGCGCAAACTGCCGGGAATCGTATCTGCTTGCAGAAACGGCAAAAATACCACGTCCCAGTCTAACCCTTTGGCTTTGTGCATGGTGATGACCGTCAGTTGACCCGATCGCGTGTATTTCGACTCTGCATCTTCGGTTTCGACCGGCTCGAACCGTTCCGCATTGACAATTTCGCTGAGAACTTCGATATAGCCCGGTAACGACATTCGATCGACAGTATCTCGCAGCACCCGTTCGGCGAGTTTGTCGGCAGTGGCGAGTTCGGTGTCTTCATATCGCAGCGTCATTCCCAAAAACGGGATCAGATGGGTTTGGGGTAATTCCAACCGCGCCCCGAGCAAGTTACAGCAAAATTTCTTGGCTTGACGGACTTCTGGAGACGGAAGCGGATCGAGAGCGGTGGGATACAGAAACCGTTCGGGAAAACTGGCGAGGGCGTCGAGATCTTGTCGCGGGATGAGTTTGCGTTCGACGAAGACGCTGAGTGCGGCTTTGAGGTTGTCTGGGGAGTGAGGGCGATCGAGAAATTGCAATAGGATCAGGATTTCCGCTGGCACCCGCGAGAGGCGTTCCTGTTCGCCGACATCGTAAACTGAGATGCGATCGCCGTAAATTTGTCGTAGCGTCGTCGAGACGAAGCGTCCCTGGTCGTTAGTTCGGACTAACACCGCCGCCGATCGGTCGTTTTCCTCGTCGAATAGCTTTAAAATCCGTTGTCCGATGCGATCGACGGTATCTTCAACCGTTGGGGGTTGGTGGAGTTCTAAGCCTCCATCGAGAGCGTCGGGGTTGGCGTTTTGTTGGGGATCGTCGGCGGCGACGGGGCGAATCTGTTGCGGCTCGAAGGGTACGTCTTCCGGGTCGTCCGGTGCTTCGCCCCATTTTCCCTGACGCCAGCGATCGTTAATCCACTCGAGAACGAAATTCGCCGCCTCCATAATGATGGCGCTACTGCGTCCGGCGCGATCGATCGCGGCCAGACGGCCGTTCAAATTGCAATCGTGACAAAACCGACGGAAATACACGGGATCGGCGGGGGTAAACGTCGAGTTGATAGCTTGGTTGGGATCGCCGACACGCACTAAGTTCGGGAACGCCGTTCCATCGGGATCGCTAGCGAGGCGTTTGAGGAGTTCCGTCTGTAGCGGTGAAGAGTCCTGCGCCTCATCCTCGAACACGCCGAAAATGTGAGTTTGCCAAAGTTTGCGGGCGCTCTCGTCCTCCAAAACCCGCAATGCCGCTAAAATCGTATCGTCGTAGTCGATCGCTCGGTTTTCGTGCAGTAAGCGATCGTATTCCCGATATAAATATGCTGCAATTTCCAAAATATCGTAAGCATCGGGAATCGCATCGCTCAGTTGCGAGAGTTGTTCGGGTTGTAATCCCGAGGATTTTGCCTCCCGAATCACCGTATCCGCCAAGTTGGGTAATACTTCCGTTCGTAACACCGACTGACGCCGCAAGCGTTCGGCTTCTTCCCCGTCGAATTGCGTTCCTTCAACGAGACGGCGGTACTGGAGGGGATAGCGATCGATCCACTGTTCGACGCACTGACGGATAATGCGATGGCTTTGGTTGACTTGCACGATCGAAACGTCGTCGAAATCCAGTCCCGCCAGTTCCCGGTGACGCAGGGCGATTTTGAGTGCTAAGCCGTGAAGCGTGTAGACGGAGAAGCCCCACTGGGGAAGTTTGAGATTTTTGAGATGGTTGCGAATCTTGACTTTAATGTTGGCCGCGGCCGATCGCGTAAACGTGACCACTGCAATTTGACGGTGGGCGTTAAGCTGGTTGCGAGCGATGGCGATCGCGGCGGCGGCGGCCATTCCCGTGGATTTTCCCGAACCGGGAACCGCCGAAACTGCCAACGGTCCCCCCTGCCAGTCTGCCATTTCTCGTTGTCCGGGGCGAAGTCCGTCGCAAATTTTCTGAAGTTGGCGATCGCGCCAAATCTCAGTTTTTTCTTGCAGCGCTAGGCTTTGGGGATCGACAGAAGTCATAACCAGTATATGTACGTCAGTGAAAAAACGGGTGACGATCGTATTCTTTTGAGTGTATCGTTTATCTTCTGTAGCCTGCTTTCCTCAATTTCATGAGAGAACTTTACCCCCCCATCGAACCTTATAATACTGGAACCTTAAAGGTGTCCGAACTTCACACCATTTATTACGAAGAGTGCGGCAATCCCGAGGGCAAACCGGCTGTTTTTCTGCACGGCGGTCCCGGTGGCGGTTCGATTCCGAGTTATCGCCAATATTTCAATCCGGAAAAATGGCGTTTGATTTTGTTCGATCAGCGAGGATGCGGTCGCAGTCAACCCCATGCAGAATTGCGAGAAAACACGACATGGGATCTCGTCGGCGATATCGAACGGTTGCGCGAGAGGTTAGGGATCGAAACCTGGACTGTTTTTGGCGGAAGTTGGGGAAGCACCCTAGCGTTGAGCTATGCTGAAACCCACCCCGAACGCTGTGCGGGGTTGATTTTACGCGGCATTTTTATGTTGCGCCAGAAGGAATTGCGCTGGTTTTATCAAGAGGGTGCGAGTTATATTTTTCCCGAGGCTTGGGAAGAGTATTTGAAACCGATTCCAGAAGCCGAACGCGATGATTTGATGCAGGCATATTACAAGCGGTTGACGAGTCCCAACAAACGAGTTCGGCTGAAAGCAGCTCGAGCTTGGGCGATTTGGGAAGGCAGTACGAGCAAGTTATTCCCCGATCCCAACGTCAAGAAAAAATTCGGTCGCGAAGGGTTTGCTGAAGCGTTCGCTCGAATTGAGTGTCATTATTTTGTCAATCGAGGCTTTTTTAAAAGCAAAGAACAGTTATTAGAAAATGTCGATCGCATCCGTCACATTCCCACGTTTATCGTACAGGGACGTTATGATATCGTTTGCCCGATGCAGTCGGCGTGGGAGTTACATAAGGCGTTTCCTGAAGCAGAGTTCGTGGTGATTCCCGATGCCGGGCATTCGGTGAGCGAATCGGGAATTCTCAGTGCGTTGGTGGATGCGACGGATAAATTCAGCAAGTTGTAAGGTGTAAAATCTAGAGGTTTGGGTGGGCATCACCCACCTGCGATCGCTTTTCCAAAACGCAAAACTCAGGTAAAGGTTTTTGAAAATCTACTCAAGGCGATCGCTCCTGACTTAACAACTAAAATAGACGAGATCGATGCTGATACGAAATCCGAATCTCAACACTGAACGAAGTCGAAGCGTTGAGTCCTCGACTCCGCTCGGACTCAAATACTGGTTTTGCCTAACCCGACAAGTCCCTCTATCCCCCCAACCTCTCTCTCCCTTGGGGGGCTAAGGGGAAATGTGGTGAAGACTTCTTGAAAACTAGCTTATCGGATACGGATTCCGTATGAGTTCATCTCAGTTTTGCACGAACATGAGAATTAGAGGCTAAAACCCTTATTCTTTGGGTTCATCTTAACTTTTGTAAAAATATGAGTCGGGGGTAGGTTGGACTTCGGCTTCGCTCAGTCCATGGGTGGAGCGATCTCGAAACTCAACAGCAGCGAAATTAAGTATTCAAGCTTGCCTCCGATAAATGTACATTTTTGAGATGCACCCTATACAAAGGGAATAATTCGACAGTGTTTTCCCAAGAAAATAAATTTTAAAATTTTGCCCCCAGAAGCTGTCAAAAAATCAGTAAATTTACTCAGCGATCGCCTTCGAGAATTTATTGACTATCGAACACCTTCTGAAGTATTTTATAATCGGGGATCTGAGACTGTTGCATTTCTAATACGGAATCCGAATCTCAACGCTTCGACTCCACTCAGCGTTGAGTCCGAGCGGAGTCGAGGACTCAAACACTGGTTTTTTCAAACCTGACAAGTCTCTCTATCCCCCCAACCCCCCTTTGAAAGGGGGGCTAAGGGGGGATGTGGTGAAGACTTCTTAAAACCCAGCTTATCGGAAACAGATTCCGTATAACTTAAATTCGCAAAACTCAACAGACTTAAAATACCAAAAATTAGCAGTTGGTTTGAATCGGATTAAAAAGTCGTACTAAAAACCAACTGCTTCTTAAAGCTACCTGTTTTTCAAAGTTTTTTACATTTAAGGGGCATTTACCGACAATGAAAAATATCGCGATCGCCTCCGGTATACTCACCAAACATGAAGCGAGTCATTGCGAAAAACTTCCCTATAAAATTTGTCGTCTCTCGATCCAAAATTTAGACGATGTTGTTAACATTCGATCGTTCGCGAGTCGAAGTATCGGAAATTTATTTCTCGATCGTCGTCCTCCCTCACAAATCGAACAAATTCTCGCACAAAATCTCAGCTTGGGATTATTCTGCCAAGACGAACTCGTGGGAATTCGCCTAACCGCCTATCCCTCTGTTGACACACCTTATCTGCTCGACGCTCTACCGATTCCACCCCAAGAAATTCATCGACACGCGAGATTGACTGGGGTGGTGATTTTGCCTCCTTATCGCGGGCAAAACTTTGGCTCTCACTTAACTCAAATTAGCCTTCAAGAACTCAAGACACTCGGAAAAGAGGTGGTTTGGGCGACCGTATCGCCCTCGAACTATCCCAGTTTACGCCTTTTCCTCAATCTGAATTTTCGGATTTACCGTTGGGTCAAACTTCACGAGAACTGCGATCGCTTCGTCCTGAAAACCGACGCTCAAATGAAACCTCTCGCCCTTTCACCACCGACATTTATCGAACATTCCGATTTCGTCGCTCAAACCGAACTGCTCGATCGCGGTTGGGTGGGATACGCGATCGAGCGTCACGCTCTCGGCTACCGCATCGCATACAACCGCGAACTCGACGTACCGTCAACGATCCCTCTCCTCGCAGAAGAAGGATCGGTGACCGAAACCGTCGAACTCGACTAACTCCGCAGTTCTACATCGAACTTCTTGGCGATCGAATTGCGGACTTTTTGATGGGCGTCGTCCACTTCCTTATCTTTTAAAGTGCGATCGCCCGCCCGATACACCAACCGGAACGCCAGACTCCGCTGTCCCTCCGGTACGTTTTCGCCGCGATACTCGTCGAACAGTTCCACCGATTCGAGGAGTTTACCCCCCGCCTTACTCATCACTTTTTCCAAGTCGAACACCGACACCGAAACTGGGGCGAAGAACGCCAAATCGCGATCGCTGGCTGGGAACGTCGAAAACGCTGTGAACTTAGGAACCTGCGTCGAAGGTAACGCTTCGAGTAACAAACTCAGTTCCAACTCGAAAACGTATACCTCATCGGGTAACTCTCGTTCTTGACGCAGTTGCGGGTGAAGCTGTCCGAAGCGTCCTAACTGACGCCCCCGCAACCACAGCGACGCCGTGCGTCCGGGGTGTAACCGTTCGTCGCTGCTGTCGGGGCGATACTGCACGTCGAGGCTGAGGCGATCGAACGCACTCTGCAAAACCCCTTTCGCCTCGAACCAATCCATCGGATCTTCTTTCCCCGAATTCGTCCAGCGTCCCATCGTGGGGTCGCCGCCGAGAATCCCCGCCACCAGGTCTTTTTCCCGATACTCCTCGCCCTCTTTCCAGAAGACGCGACCGATTTCAAAGCCGTTGAGGGCACCGTTCCCCTGTTTCAAGTTGTACTCGAAAGCGTCGATTAACGCCGGAAGCAGTTCGGTCCGTAGGGCGGAATATTCCGCAAACAGGGGATTTCCCAGCTTGATTTGACGGTCTTGACTGGGTTTGACGAGGGAGTAGTGGATTAACTCCGTCAATCCCGCCGCCCGGAACGCTTCCCGCAGTTGTCCCGTCAGGGCGAATTCCGGGGACAGTTGCCCTAACGCCCCTTGTTTGGGCAGAGTTTCGCAGAAGTTATCGTAACCGTAGAGACGGGCGATTTCTTCGATGAGGTCGATTTCTCGTTCGATGTCCCGAGAACGGTAGGGCGGAACTTTCACGTTCCAAACGCCTTCGGTGTCCGTTTCCGTCACCTCGAAACTCAAATCTTCGAGGATGCGTTTCATATCGGTTTCGGGGAGGTCGCCGATACTGTCGCCGAGTCGAACCTCTCCGAGAACCTGACGGACGCGATCGCACCTCAGTTGAATCGTACTCGACAACTCCGGCCGCGTATCGGCGATCGCCTGCGTCACCGGAGTTCCCCCCGCCAGTTCGCCAATTAAGGCGATCGCCCGTTGACAGGCCACTTCCAACTCGGCGAAATTGACGCCCCGTTCGTATCGAGACGAAGATTCGCTGCGGAGAGATTGACTGCGAGACGATCGACGGACGACCACAGGATCGAACAACGCCGCTTCGAGGACGAGGTTGGTGGTTCCCTCGTGGACTTCGCTTTCCTCGCCCCCCATGACGCCACCGAGGGCGATGGGTTTGTCATTGGCGGTAATCACTAACGCCTGTTGGCTGAGTTGGCGTTCTTGTCCGTCGAGGGTGGTGAGGGATTCGTCGGTTTTGGCGAAACGCACGCCGATGGTGAGGTCGTCGCTTCCCGTGAGGCGTTGTAGGCGATCGCGATCGAAAGCGTGTAGCGGTTGACCCCACTCCAACATCACGTAATTGGTGATATCCACCACGTTATTAATCGGACGCACGCCAGCCGCTTCCAAGCGTTGTTTCAACCAAGCCGGAGACGGCGCGATTTTGACGCCTTCGATCGCCGTTCCGATGTAAGTGGGGCAAGCGTTGCTGTCGGCGACATCCAATTTCAGCGTATCGTTGCTGGGAACCTCGCCCGCTTCGGAGTGAGGTAACTTCAACTGAGCCCCAGTCAAAGCGGCCACTTCTCGGGCAACTCCCACCATACTCAGGGCGTCGGCCCGGTTCGCTGTCGCGGTAAGGTCGAGAACGGTATCGTCAAGTCCCAGGAAGGGACGGGCATCGTTTCCGATTTTCGCATCGAGTTCCGCGACGTCGCCTTCACCAAAAACGTGAATGCCCTCAGATTCCTTCGACAGTCCCACTTCTTCGAGAGAGCAAATCATCCCGTTAGAGGGAACGCCCCGCAGTTTGGCGGGTTTGATTTTCAAGTCCACTTGCGGGAGAACCGTTCCGACGGTGGCCACGGGGACATAGAGATCGGCTTTCGCGTTGGGCGCACCGCAGACGATTTGTTGAGTTTCGTCGGTGCCGATGTTGACTTGGCACACGCGCAGTTTGTCGGCGTTGGGGTGAGGTTCGATGCCGACGATTTTTCCGAGAACCACGCCGTCAGCCCAAGTTTGGCGATCTTCGATGTCTTCGACTTCAAAGCCGGCCATGGTGAGACGGTGGGCCAGGTCTTCGGCGGACAGATCGATGTTTACGAGTTCCCGCAACCAGTTGAGTGAGATACGCACGGTTGATGCCTTGTTCGACGGATGTGTTTAGCCTGACTATTTTACCCTGTGGGTCGGGTTTCGGAAGGGGGGCGATGCGGTGAGGTTCGCTGTTGTGGTGGTATCTGGCAGTTCAGTGAGGCAGCGTGGGTTAAAAATAAAGATATGGGTCGCGCAGTCATCTCGCCAGCAAGTGTTTTGCAGTAAGTCAGAACGATTCGAGAGGGATTGAGGGAATGGTTAAAACAGTTTGGGCAACGGTTCGAGATGGGAAACTCGAACTTCTAGAATCGATCGAACTGGAAGAAGGAAGCCAGGTGCTTGTTACCGTACTTTCCAGTGACGAGAAAGAGTTTTGGCAACAGGCTAGTCAGACTTCTTTAAACAAGATTTGGGACAATTCAGAGGACGATGTCTACCACGAACTACTCTAATTCAATATTGTATTGCTATTTTTATAAGAATTTAAAGCTAGTCACTGTCCGATATCAACGAAATTTAAGACAGGGTTTAGCCTCGATCGATATTAAAATTTACAATATTGTTTTTTTTACGTGTAAAATAAAATGTAGTATCGTGTTTTTCTTTTGCAGTGTTTAACGAAATCAGCGCTCGAGAACGACAACTGCTCGAAAAAGTCCGACAACTTTCAGAACGCCAACAACTCCAAGTTCAAGATTTTATCGATCGATTGCTGGAAACAGAACTCGATCGCGAACTAACTAACGCAGCCATGAAATCCTCGGAAGCCGCATTTGCAGAAGTTTGGGACAACGAAGACGATGCCATCTACGACAACTTATAAATTTGGCGATATCGTTCTCGTTCAGTTTCCTTTCACCGATCTGAGTACCACAAACAAACGTCCGTCTATCGTGGTCAGTTCGCAGGCTTACAATCGAAATCGTTCGGATATTGTCGTGATGGCCGTAAGTTCTAGAGTCAGGATTCCCGCTAGGTTTGGAGAAGTCATTATTCAAGATTGGCAACGTTCTGGCTTACTTAAACCTTCAGTGATTAAACCTGTTTTTAGTACTTTGAATCTCCAAGTGGTGCTGAAGTATATTGGAAGCTTGCAAGCGAGCGATCGCGAATCCATTTTAAGAGTATTGCCCCAAATATTGGGTGATTCAAATTAGAAAAGCCAGATCTCTGGAATCTTCAAGATTCCGGAAATCTTGTCGATCGCGGTAAGTACAGACTCAGCTCGATCGCACCGCATCTTCCCCCGACCAACCCCGTCACTCCTCAGAACCGCCTCGGAAATCCGAACCCAGGCCGATCGCTCGACCCTCAACCGTCAATGTCAAAATAAGTAAAGAGATAGGAATCGCGGCGAGAAGCCGAAATTGCCCATGAACACGGTCACCCGAACCCTGACGACTTGGTATCGCAACGTCTTGAGAAACCCCAAATATCGCTGGTGGGTCATCCTGGGAACCCTGGTGTACTTATTCAGTCCCCTCGATATTTCCCCCGATGTGATTCCCATCATCGGACAAATCGACGACGTGGCGATCGCGTTCTTGCTCGTGTCGGAAGTCGTGCAGATGGTGACAGAACGGTTGCAATCGTCGCCAGTGTCCGAAGCGGAAACCGAGGTGGCGTCTGTTCCCAACGATGCCGACACCACTGTCGATGTAGACGCCGTATCCGTCGATTAACTCCCGAGACTTGGCGCGATCGCAAAGCACAATACAAGCCAAGGCGCTTGCTGTTTTTCGTCGTTCTCAGTCAAAATTGAACCGCGACGGATTCCTTGGGAGTTGAGATGTCATGTTGAAACAGTCTCCGAAACAGTGGTTGAGCCTCAGTTCTGCTCTCAGCCTGTTGTGGTTTGGAAGCGGAGCGATCGCCGCTCCAAACGCCACACCAGCCAATACCGAGAAAACCCCACACCTGGCTCAAATCCTCCCCAACGCCAACACCATGCGGCCGACGCTGCGGGTTGGGAGCGAGGGAGCAGCGGCGATCGAACTGCAAGGGGTTCTCAAACTCATGGGATATTATCCTGGCGTCGTCGATGGCGTGTACGATAACGAAACTGCCGCCGCCGTCACCCAATTCCAACAGTCGGCGGGACTGTCTGCCGATGGAGTCGTCGGTCTCGACACCTGGAACCGCCTGTTTCCTCCCATGCAAGTCGGCGGTATCGCCACCCCGGTTTACACCAACACGGGTTCGACCACCTGCATCTGTCCGACCCCCACAACGGCGGCCGCTCCCATGCCGACGCCAATGCCGTACTCTACAACTGCCGTCAGTACCCCGAACCCAGTTTCGTCGACCGTTGCCACGAACGACCTCCCCGTCCTGCGAGAAGGAGCGGAAGGCTCGGCGGTGGTCGAACTGCAAATTCTCTTACAGGATTTGGGATTTTACCGAGGCGATATCGATGGGGTTTTTGGGTCGGGAACGGCTGACGCCGTCGAAGCCATGCAAGCCGCTTACGGACTCGATATCGATGGTGTTGTCGGTTCGGCCACCTGGGGAGCCTTACTCGGTTATTAAAAGTCCTCCCTTCCGTTTTCCGATCGCGTTCGTGTCGAGATGTGCCTGTGGTTTTACACTTGTCTCCCCAACACCGCCAACACATCGAATTCCATGCCGAACGCTGTTATCCCCGTGAATGCTGCGGGTTAATTTTGGGATATGCTGAGGCTGGAGAGAAGCGGGTCGCCGAAATTTGGGAAACGGAAAACGCCTGGGACGACGAGACGGCGACGACCTTCGACGAAACGGCAGAATTCAACACCCAGGAACGTCGCTATACCATCGCCGCAGAGGTGATGTTAGAAGCTCAGAAAACCAGTCGCGATCGCGGTTGGCAAATTCTCGGTATCTACCACTCTCACCCCAACCACCCCGCGATTCCCTCAGAAGTCGATCGCAGTTGGGCTTGGCCGCAGTATTCTTATGTCATCGTGTCGGTACGAGAAGGACAGGCGATCGATCTGCGATCGTGGCAACTCGACGAAAACCACCAGTTCCGAGCGGAAACGGTGCGATCGTAGACATCGATCTCGAGATCGGTCGGGTTTGCCCAAGGTCGAAGGTCTTTCGCTAGGATAATAGTCTGAGGAATTTTCACGAGATCGAAGCCTGCCTACGCAACCTGAAACGCTTACAGGCGTCGGCAGTTTTTCGTTTGTTTCTCTCTTCGTACCGTTCGGTTTTGCGATCGAAGCCGATCGGTCTCCACTCATCCTAACTTTGCCCTACCTCGACTGCTATGCTCGATCCCAATCTGGAGCAAATCCAGCTTACCAAAGACGAATACGAACGGTATTCGCGTCACTTGATCCTTCCCGAGGTCAGCCTCGAAGGACAAAAGCGACTCAAAGCGGCAAAAGTGCTGTGTGTGGGAACTGGAGGTCTCGGTTCTCCACTCTTGCTGTATCTAGCCGCCGCCGGAGTCGGAACCCTCGGAATTGTCGATTTCGACGTGGTCGATCGCTCGAACTTACAGCGTCAAGTCATTCACGGGACGTCTTGGGTGGGGAAACCCAAAATTGAATCGGCCAAACACCGCATTCAAGAAATCAATCCCACCTGCGAAGTACATCTGTACGAAACGCGGCTCTCTTCAGAAAACGCGATCGACATTATCGAACCTTATGATATCGTCGTGGACGGAACCGACAACTTTCCGACGCGATATCTCGTCAACGACGCCTGTGTTCTGCTGGACAAACCCAACGTCTACGGCTCGATTTTCCGCTTTGAAGGTCAGGCGACGGTGTTCAACTACGAAGGTGGTCCGAACTACCGCGATTTGTATCCCGAACCTCCACCGCCGGGAATGGTTCCCTCTTGTGCTGAAGGTGGGGTTTTAGGCATTCTTCCCGGCATCATCGGCGTCATTCAAGCCACCGAAACCGTCAAAATTATCTTGGGACGCGGCCGAACGCTAAGCGGGCGTCTATTACTATATAATTCGTTAGACATGACTTTTCGGGAATTGAAGCTGCGGCCCAATCCCGAACGTCCCACGATCGAGAAATTGATCGATTACGAACAGTTCTGTGGTATCCCCCAAGCTAAAGCGGAGGAAGAAAAGCGGAAAATGAGTATGCCAGAAATGACGGTTTCCGAACTCAAAGCGTTAATGGACAGCGGTGCAGACGATTTTATGTTGTTGGACGTCCGCAACCCCAACGAGTACGAAATCGCCAAGATTGACGGCTCGGTATTCGTTCCGCTCTCAGAAATCGAACGCGGCGAAGGTATCGATAAGGTCAAAGAAAAGCTGAACGGACGGCGTCTGATCGCTCACTGCAAGCTCGGCGGTCGTTCTGCGAAAGCCTTATCGATTTTGAAAGAAGCGGGGATCGAAGGAACGAACTTGAAAGGTGGTATCGACGCTTGGAGCAAAGAAATCGATTCGTCTGTTCCAATTTACTAAATTTGCAACTTGCGGGTCGATGACTTAAGCTGTCTCGACCTGACTCGTGCATCAAGGTTTGAGGTTTTGACCGGCTTCTCTCGAAGTCGGTTTTTTTGTAAATTTTCATGGTGTTGGGGAGTCGAGATAGTGTCGATTTCTGCTTCGTGTTTCAAGCGATCGCGCACGATCTCTAAAATTTGTCCGAGGCGATTTTTTCCCGTTCCGTCTTTTCCACATCCCCAGTAGGCATCGATAGGAGAATTTTCAACGATCGCCTCGTCGCCAGTCTCGAGTAAAATGTGAGTCTTCGGAGTTCGTGGTTATAGGGTGCATCCCAGTTTTGCAAGTGTCAGGCGTAAAAGTCTCCATTGAGATAAGCACAGCGTTGCTTGAGGACTTGTGGAACGTTCTGACGTTCCCACTGAGCGCCGGAAATCTTGAGACGCCGACCAATCTGCTTGAC
>NZ_JAQNCQ010000089.1:0-49614 GCF_028368005.1 Geitlerinema sp. CS-897
GTCAGCCACCGCTTTGAGATGTTCTTGTAGCTTTTCTCGTTCTTCGGAGTTTAAGTTCATTTTGAAATTTTTTAGATATATCTACTCATATTATTTTACCATGATTTTTGTGTTTTTACGAAAGTGAGATGCACCCGATCGCGTCTAGCCTATACCTTTTCAAGAATGCTAATTTAGCCTACAAATTGAATAAATTTTTGAATCGCTTTTTCACCCAATCGATCGGATTTTTATCGTCTTCATCCACATCGACTAATCCGAGCGATCGCAACTCCTGTTGGCGTCGAGATAGTTCGGATTTGTGTCGTTCTAACCCCGCAACGATCGCATCGTAAAGCTCGGGATGCTGGTGCAACAACCGCTCGAACTGAAAGCGATCGAGTTTAAATAAAATGGTTGGCTCTAACGCGCGCACCGATGCTGTTCGAGGAACGCCCAACATCAAAGCTAGTTCGCCGAAAAAGCTACCTGCATCTAATAGTTTTAACTGTCGATCGAGCCGTTCGACATAGACTTCAACCTTGCCAAAAATGACAATATAAAATGCATCACCCGGTTCGCCTTCCTGAAATAAAATATCTCCAGGTGATAGAGTTTTTCGACATCCCTGCTCGATTAATTGACGTAACTGTAACTCGTTCAAATTTTCAAAATAGGAAATCTGTCGCAGCGTATGACTGAGCGAGACACCGATAGAATCTGTTGTATTGTGGTGAGGTGAAGAATGAAGGCGAACCGAACCGAACGGAGGAGAATTCCAATCGATCGCCGCTTGTGGAGAATTAAACCAAACTTCTGTTTGTGGAAAGGGGATTTTAATTCCTTGTTGGCGTAAGTAGTACTCGATGAAAAAATTTAGCGAACTGACAATAAACGGCTCTCGATCGATGCGATCGACCCACACCCACAACTCAAACAGTAACGCGGAATCTCCAAATCCCTTTAACATCACTTTGGGCGGTGGATCGGACACGACAGAAGGCTCCATATACGCACAAACTAATAGCGTTTCTGTCACTTGAACTGGATCGCTACCGTAAGCGACACCAACTGGAATATGAACTCTCGCCACGTAACAGTTGTCGTAACTCCAATTCACAACGCGATTTGAAATTAACTGACTGTTGGGAACGACAACATCTGCACCTTCTCGCGTGCGAATGACGGTCGATTGCAAAAATACTTCTTTGATGTAGCCAGACAAACCATCGAACTCGATGAAATCTCCGACTTTTAATTTCCGTTCGATTAGAATAGTGACGCCACTAATGAAGTTGTTTGCCATATTTTGCAAACCGAAGCCGATCCCGACGCCTAAACCGCCTGCAACAACTGCTAGAGAGGATAGGTCGAACCCCAAAATTTGCAAAACCGCAATGACACTCAGGATTCCTAGACCATAACTAAAAATGGTGGCGATCGCGGCTCGATTTCCCTCGTCGATACCGAATTTAACGAGTAAGCGATACTTTAAAAAATTCCGCAATCCCCGCGTTAGCAATAATGCGATCGTCAAAGATACGACGAGATAAGCGATCGATACGATCGACACAGATGTATTCCCAATCTCAAAAAGTTCTTGGGTGAAAATCCGTGTCACTTGACTGAGCCAGTTGGCTGAATTCCACACGCTCGAATCCTATATTTACTTGAAGTTAAAAGGTCATTTGGAGTAAGCCTAGAAGCCCTTAAATTTCTCGACGACGACGTTCAAAACCGATCGCTTACTTCAATCGATCGGTCAAATCTTTAAGTCGAACTCAACAATAAGTTCGAATAAACAGACCAATAACGTTAATCGTCGCCATCGATCGCCGGTGAAATACAAAGCGAACCATTCTTTCATACACTGCGAGTTATTTGGCTCTTCTGAGTTTAGGGTGACAGAAAAACTGACTACACGAGACTTCAAAGGTTTTGGCTCTCGGATTCTCGATTTTTTGTATTAAATCATACATTTATAGTCACAAACTCCGAAGACCCAGACTTTTTGAAACCCAGCTTATCGGAAAAAAAATGGAGTATCACTCCTGTTGTCACCTGCGATCCGTTCCCCATCGCTCGGCACCAAACCTCGCAAAATTGCGATCGAATCGCCCCGACACCCCGAAACACACAAAAAGAGAGGCACTGTAGCAGCACCTCTCTCGAATCATCCATTGACAAAGGTTTGAGACCGCGCGATCGCGCCAAACAGATGTACGGTTACGACGCCGTTGCGCCCGGACCTAAGCCGAGCGTACCCGCGTACACCGCGCGATCGCCCAATTCGCTTTCAATGCGGAGCAGACGGTTGTACTTGGCAATCCGCTCGCTACGACACAGCGATCCCGTCTTAATTTGTCCGGCTCGCGTCGCCACGGCCAGATCGGCGATCGTCGTATCCTCCGTTTCCCCAGAACGGTGGCTGATGACCGACCGGAAACTATGACGCGTCGCCAAATCGATGGTTTCGAGGGTTTCCGTCAGCGAGCCGATTTGGTTGACCTTAATCAAAATCGCATTACCGGCTTTGGTGTCGATACCTTTCTGCAAGCGGGTTGCGTTCGTCACAAACAAATCGTCACCGACGAGCTGACAGCGTTTACCCAAGCGATCGGTCAAACTCGCCCAGTTGTCCCAATCTTCCTCGTGTAACCCGTCTTCAATGGACACGATGGGATACTTATCGACCAACTCCGTTAAATAGTCGATGAGGTCGCCGGGAGAGCGAGTCGCGCCGTCATACGTATACTGACCGTCGCTGTAAAACTCACTGGCGGCTACGTCGAGCGCTAACGCCACCTGTTCCCCCGGTTTGTATCCCGCCCGTTCGATCGCCTGAATCAGCAATTCCGCCGCTTCCTTATTCGAGCCGAGGTTCGGGGCGAATCCTCCCTCATCGCCAACCCCCGTCAGCAAACCTTTATCGTCCAAGACTTTACTCAAAGACGAGAACACCTCCGATCCCCAGCGCAGCGCTTCCTTAAACGACTCTGCCCCGACGGGAACGATCATGTATTCCTGAAAGTCGATGTTGTTCGCGGCGTGTTCGCCCCCGTTGATCACGTTCATCATCGGAACCGGGAGCAGGTTCGCCAAAGGACCGCCCAAATACCGGTAAAGCGGGATATCCAGCGCACTGGCGCAGGCGCGAGCGTTAGCCAGCGACACCGCGAGGATGGCGTTAGCCCCGAGGTTGGCTTTGTTCGCCGAACCGTCGCGATGCAACATGACCGCATCGATTTTCATTTGTTCGAGCGCGTCGACTTTACCGACGAGTTCGGGGGCAATTTTATCTTTGACGTTTGCCACTGCCTTGAGAACGCCTTTTCCACCGTAGCGGTGGGAGTCCCCATCACGCAGTTCGTGCGCTTCAAACGTTCCTGTAGAGGCTCCACTGGGAACCTTGGCGACGCCGACAGCGCCGTTGGCGAGGCGGACTTCTGCTTCTACCGTGGGTCGTCCTCGGGAATCGAGAATTTCCCAGGCGTCGATCGCAGCGATCGTCGTGTCAGATCTAGACATCTCTCAGTTCTCCTGTAGCCACATTACGCAGAGCGACACTATCGCTACGGGACGGCTCAACATTGCCTCCGTAGCACGCACCCCAAACATCATAAGACGCCTCGGGCGTTCGAGGCGTCAGGCTTTGGGAGATTTTTAGCAATCACGTGGACGCCCGACTCGTCTCGAGGCGATCGATCGCCCGTCGAAGCTGATAACTTTGATTTTGGGATCTCCGGCCCTTAAAACGAGCGGTATTCTAGATCTAAGAGGATTCGCAACTTAAGGATTCGCCAATGTCAGCGAAATTGTTATTAGTCGATGACGAACCGGGACTTCGAGAAGCCGTCCAAGCCTATCTCGCCGATAGCGGCTTTACCGTGGTCGTGGCGACGAACGGTCAAGAGGGGTGGGAAAAACTCCAGCAAGAAGATCCCGATTTAGTCATCACCGACATTATGATGCCGGAAATCGACGGCTATCAGCTTCTCAAACAGATGCGGGAAGATCCCCGATTCCGAGCGCTTCCAGTGGTGTTTCTCACGGCGCGGGGGATGACTTCCGATCGCATCCAAGGATATCAAGCCCGTTGTGACGCTTATATTTCCAAACCCTTCGATCCCGACGAACTGGTGGCGGTGGTTGAAAACCTCCTCGAACGCCGCGCGGCGGCCACTGAAAGCACCGAAGAAGGCGAACCCCCAGATTTGGCAACTCTCGCGCGACAAATTCAGGAAATCAAAGAGTTACTAACCCACAAAAACGCCATTCCCCAAAAAAGCGCCCCCCTCGACATCGATTTTACGCCCCGAGAAGAAAGCGTGTTGCAATTGGTGGCGCAAGGGTTGATGAACAAAGAAATCGCCAGTCGTCTCGATACCAGCGTTCGCAACGTCGAGAAATATGTCAGCCGCCTTTTTAGCAAAACCGGAACCAACAGCCGCACGGAACTCGTGCGTTACGCCCTCGAACACGGGCTGACGGAGTAATTCGAGCAGGGGAGCTTTTTCAGGGAAGAGGGAAGAGTGAAGAGTGAAGACAGGGAGAGGGGGAGCTCACTGTAAAAGGTGCGTGACGCGGTAACATCAAATGTTTCGGACTTCGGCCGCCTTTCCTAGCCGCGTCACAGCACCCTACCACTGCCACGGGTGACTGAAACTACATTCGACGCAGCAGACTCAAGCCGTGGGTATCGGTGCCACAGGTGTCGAACAGTCCGTGTTGGGCGTTGAGTTGCTTGACTTGGGCGGTGGTTTGACGGCTCGGACGCCAGGGATCGGGGTTGTTGTAAGCGTAGTACGCTTCTGCTCCGTCGATTCCCAGTTTTGCCGCCGCTGGAATTAACTTCGATGCAGGGCGGCGATAGCGACCGGGGTGCGCTAAGACGGCTAAGCCTCCGGCTGCATGAATGGAGTCGATGACACGCTCGGCTTTGAAAGCTTTTCCGCTGACTTTTTTTCCTTGCAGGTAGGGGCGGATTTCTCGGCGACTGGGATTGTAACCGTACCCGAGAATGTGAACTTCTGCTCCGAGGAGATCGGCGTTGATTTCTACACCCGTCCATAGATGCGGTGCGTGAGCCTCCGGAACCGATCGCTGCCATCGATCGAGCCAATCTTGGGCGCGGTGATACCCGTCGGCGCTGTGGTGGTCGGTAATCGCTAAGCCTTTGAGTCCGATGGTGACAGCTTGTTCCATGACGGCTTCGGGACGCAGGCGGCCGTCAGAACATACGGTATGCATGTGGAAGTTGTAGTGTTTCGGGCAACTGTCTTCGGTCAGGTTCCGGAATACAGTTTTCAGCGCTCGCGTGTTCTGCGCGGCCGGTCTGTCAGACGTTGCAGCCTCTGGCAGATAGACAAGCATAAGCAAGGTTTGGGATAGAAGTTAACTTATTGTAACAATTGTGGGAAAAAGTGGCAGTCTTATTTGAAAGTTTCGTGATTCAAAAATTGAAAGTGAAGCTTCAGGATTTCTAATTTTGTATTTTCGCGAAACATTGCGAGTCTAACGCTTCAAGCGCTAGTCCGAGATCGGGTTAGATTGCTGGCTACACCACGCGATCGCATCCAGTTTGGACGCAAAAATTGTGAAAACATAACTTGCTGCTCCCGATATCACAATTTCTCTTCGAGAAATCAGTATTTTTACTTACCCAAAAACAGAGCGATCGCCTCGTCTGTCTCCGATCCCAAAAATCCCCAACCGTTCGTCAAGGACAGTTTTGGAGCGATCTCCCGTGGTACAACCCGATCGCCCCGATCGATACTGAGTTCATGCTCGACGTTTCTCTGACGAAGACTTTCGATCGCTCCAACACTGACGTTCTCCCGTTTCAGCTCGACGTGTCCTTTCGAGTCGATCGCGAACTGGTGGTGTTGTTCGGCCCCTCTGGATGCGGAAAAAGTTCCCTCCTCAATGCGATCGCCGGACTCCTGACCCCCGATTGCGGACGCATTGTCCTCGATGGACTTCCCCTGTTCGACAGTCGGCGAGCGATCGCGCTTCCCCCTCACCGTCGTCCCATCGGATACGTTTTCCAAAGTTACGCTCTGTTTCCCCATCTCAACGTCGCCCAAAATATCGGATTCCCCCTCGAACGGCTAAAAAAACGCCAACGACAGCAGCGAGTCCGAGAACTCGCTGCGTGGCTGCATCTCGAACCGTTACTCGATCGCGCCGTCACCCACATTTCCGGGGGACAAGCCCAACGAGTCGCCATCGCTCGCGCCCTGGCCTGCGATCCCCAAATTCTCCTGCTCGACGAACCCTTTAGCGCCCTCGACGGCGAACTGCGAACCGAGTTACAACAAACCCTCAAACGCCTGCAACGCCAGTTAAATATCCCCCTACTCCTGGTCACCCACTCCCGAGGAGAAGCCTTAGAACTGGCCGATCGCTCTATCCTCATCGACAATGGCGCGATCGTCGAAATCGATCGCCCCGATCGCCTTCTCGCTCCCACCCGCAACCTTAGCAGCAACTTCGCCTGGGGATGAGAAACTGTCAACAGTCCTCACTGCTCGCTGCTCGCTGTAAAAGCGGGACTGGCGGGATTCGAACCCGCGACCTAGCGCTTAGGAGGCGCTTGCTCTATCCTTCTGAGCCACAGTCCCACATTATTGGATATGATAGCAGCCTGTTTTGCCCGCTGGCAGTCGTCGATGTTCGATCGCTCGCCTCACGCATCGCGACCTGTAACGTTCGTTTTTTGACTAAAAATTCAATTTTATTGATAAATTCGCGATCGCACCCGAGGGTTGACAAATCTCTGGGAGAGCGCGACAATCAAGGTATAGCTTAATGGTTCATCCTGACTATACACTTGATTTATTAGTCAACTCACGATCGCCCCTTCAATCCCAAGCGATCTCATATAAATCCCCATACTTTCGACGAAGGTAACGAATAAACGGATCGACGTGAAGTGGCTTGCCGGTCACGCGCAAGATCGACTCGTTCGCCGTGAACTTACGGCCGTGGCGGTAAATATTGCGTCGCAACCAACCATGAAGCGTCTCGAAATTACCCCGTTCGATATCGACGGGAATTTCCGGGTGAATTTTCAAAGCCGACTCGTACAACTGCGCGGCAATAAGGTTTCCCAGCGTATAGCCCTGGAACTGTCCGCCGATCGTTTCGACGAACCAATGCACGTCTTGTAAAACGCCTTCAGTGTGATTTTGAGGAACGATGCCCAAATCTTGGCGATAGCGTTCGTTCCAAGCCTCGGGGAGATCTTTAACCGCTAAATGTCCTTCCAACATCGCCACTTCCAAATCGAAGCGAACGATCGCGTGTAAATTGTAAGTCACCTCGTCGGCGGCAGTACGAATCGGAGTCCGTTCGACTTTATTGATCGCCCGATAGAAGTCGTTGACGGGAACTTGGCCCAACTGGCGTAAAAACATCCCTTGCAGCCAAGGATAGAAACATTCCCAAAACGCCCGAGAGCGTCCGATAAAATTTTCCCACAACCGAGCTTGACCTTCGTGCATTCCGGCCGAGGTTCCCCGAGCCAAAGGCGTTCCGTCCAACACAGGATCGATGCCCTGCTCGTACAGCGCGTGTCCCATTTCGTGAAGACTGCTGAAGAGACTTTCAGTCAGTTGGTTCGGACGAACGCGGGTAGCAATGCGAACGTCGCCGTGAGACAAGCGAGTGGCGAACGGGTGGAGGGTGCGATCGAGCCGACCGCGATCGAAATCGTAGCCCACGCGATCGATGACCTTATAACAGAAATTAAGCTGCGTCGTCTCGTCGAAATCTTGAGAGAGAATACGATCGTCGAGTGGCGGTCGTTCGGCGATCGCATCGACGAGGGGAACCAACTGCGATCGCAGCGTCTCGAACAGTCCCTGAATCGTTTGCGTCGTCATACCCTCGTCCTCCTCCGCAATCAGCGGATCGGCCACGCGATCGCTCTCAGGAAAAAAACTCGCCCACTGTCGGCTTAACTCCAGCGTTTTTTCAAGAAACGGCCGCACCGCCTCGAAATTTCCCTCGGGTTTAGCCCGAGACCAAGCCATGTAAGTCTCAGTCTGATGGCTGGCGAGGGTAGCGATAAAAGACGACGGAATCCGACTGGCGCGATCGAAATCGCGACGGGCTAAGCGAACGATACTGGCCTCGTCGGACTCGTAAGGCCAACTGCGCTCGAAGTCTCGAAGGTTTTCGAGGAGTTCTCCCAACGCCGGATCGGTGAGCTTGTCGTGAGCGAGTTTTCTCAACGTCGCCATTTGCTGCCCTCGTGCCACCGCCCCCCCGGCCGGCATATACGTCGCGCGATCCCATTTCAAAACCGAAGCGGCGGCTTGAAGATCGCGAATTTCTTGCAAGCGAGATCGAAGTTCTCGATATTGGGCGTCGTCGTGCGTTCCCGTTAGCGGATCGGAATTCTTTTGAATCTGCATGATGGGTGGTGTGAGGGCAGATGCCAAAGTTGAGTAAAGCAGTTTGCTGCAAACGATCGAATGCGATCGCTCTTATTCAATCTTAAGTGTCTGCCGGGGGAGAACGAAATACTATTCGGTCGAACCGCGCGATCGCGATCGACACCATTTCTTCTATCGATCGCGCGGCCGCAAATCGGGGAACCGGCCAAACTTTTTTCAAAAGACGGCCTGTCGCCATCCTAAACTTTGATGCGAGGTAATCGATGTTTGAACCCACACAGAATTTCCCAGGAAATTGTATCCAGGGCGATCGCCCAGTCTTCAGCAGAAATGCGATCGCTGCCAACACGACCTAACACCGTCACCACATCGCCGACGCGTACCTCGGGAACGTCAGTGACATCGAGCATGAGTTGGTCCATCGTAATCGCTCCGACTTGGGGAATCCGCCAAACGCGTCCCCGACGCGACAGCAACACCTCCATGCGGTTGGAAAGATTGCGGGGAACGCCATCGGCGTAACCGATGCCGACAACAGCCAAGCGCGTCGTCCGTTGAGTGACGAACTGATGGCCGTAACTGACCCCCGTTCCCGGCGGAACCGTTTTCACCTGCGTAACCCGCGCCTTAACCTGCATCACGGGAGACAGCTCGACCGTGGATTTAAAATGAGGGGCGGGATAGAGTCCGTACAGTGCCAAACCCAGCCGCACGAGATCGTAATGAAAGGTGGGAGAGGACAAGGTGGCCGCAGAATTGCTCAGATGCAGACAGGGTAAAGGAACCTTCGCCGCTTTCAAACGCGCGATCGCCGTCTCGAAACGTTGGTGCTGTCGGTTCGTGACCGTCGGATCGCGATCGTCGGCCGCGGCCAGGTGAGAATAGACACTGGCGATCTGAAGATTGGGCAGACGGCGCACCAACTGCACGAAAGCGATCGCCTCGTCCCAAGAGACCCCCAATCGAGACATTCCCGTATCGAGTTTCAGGTGAACCGAGAGCGGTGTCTCCTCGCCAGACAGGTGTTCTGAAAACACCAATGCCTGTTTCGGGCTACAGAGCGTCGGCTGTAACTGCCAACGAACCAGAGCGCGTAATTGTTCGGCGGTCGTCGTCGCCCCCAACACCAAAATCGGTGCAGAAATCCCCGCCTGACGCAGTTCGATGCCTTCAGAAACCGTCGCGACGCCCAACCAATCGGCCCCGGCCTCGAGAACCGTTTGCGCTACGGGAATCGCCCCGTGTCCGTAAGCGTCGGCTTTCACGACGGCCATAAACGCCGTTTGGGGAGATAACAAGCGGCGCAAGTTGCGAACGTTGCGATCGAGGGCAGACAAATCGATTTCTACCCAAGCGCGATCGCGAATCCTCTCCTCGAGATTCGGCTCGTCCGTAATTTTGCAAATACGCTCCCAACTGAGCATATCCGTTCCTCCTCACAGTCCAACACTCCAACAGAGCCTAGTGTAAGATACGGGACGTTTGAGATGAGGTGAAACGATCGACTGTTCCCACTCTCCCCTCTTCACTCTCCCCTCTCCCCTAAAAAAAAGCCTCCCGGCATCACTCGGGAGGGTCAGAGGAACTATTGCATCAGAGGTATAGAGGAAAATTGTCGAGTTCAGAGGTAGGGCTTAAGCCACACAAAGTTCGTCTTCAATCTGCACCCGTCCGCGCAACACCGCTCGCAAGAGGCGGTTCGCCGAGCGGCGATCGGTTTCGTCGAGGCTGTCGTCGAGAACGGCTGCCATTAAACCGTAGCGATCGCTGACTGTTAGGAACCCCGTTTCGGTGACGGAAGCGAGGATATCGGAAATTGCGCCGGGGAGAAGTTGAAGTTGGGGGAACATTGTGCTGCCTCTGAACTCGATGCTTTTAGTATCGCTGGATTTCTGCCGGTTCGCGGTGACTCGCTTCGCTTTGACAGCGTGATGTTTCGGAGCGTTTCTCGCGATCGCGAACCCGTCGAGGTCGTGATATCGATCGCGTTATGGGATTTGGGTGCAGCTTAAAGGAGGCGCGATCGCCCCCGTGTCGTATTGGCTGACCAGCTCGATCTCGCCAGTTTCTCCCCTCTGCCAGCCATCAGCTTCGACCCAAGACAATTCCTCCATCGGGGAAACGTCCGACCCCACCTCGCGCGACCTGTCCTCTTCAACCCATTCGCTGTCAAATGCTTCAGATTCGGCGATCGCTCGCAGATCTCGCCACAGAGACACCGGTATCACGAATTCGAGAGGATCTGCTGGGAGTCCGCCGCGTCCGCTAACGACAAAGGAACTTCCGGCCTCGAACGCCGAACAGGGATTGAAAATTAGTCCCGATACGTCGAGAGGGTCCTCGGGAAAGCGTAGAAACTGATTCGTCGTTTCGACTTCGAGTTGTTGCAGGACAACGATGTCGTTCGAGGAAATCCCGAGATCGAGGATAGCGGTCAGATCCCGGGAGGTTGCCAAACGATCCGTGTCCGTAATATTCGCGTCGATACGGACGTTGCCCCCGATTGACGATAGGGTTTCACCCGCCGACACCTGCAATTTCGAGGGGCGACCGTCGCGCAGAAACTGGAACCTGTTCCTGTCGAAAACGAGATCGCGATCGCGACCTTCAACACGCACGTTATCGGGAGTTTCACCCATTTGTACCCCCAGAGGAACGTTGACCGTAAGTAGCGATGCCGAAGCAGAATTATCGGCACGAAACTCGACACCGTTATCGAAAACGAGACGGTCGGCGGTACTGGCGAAAAACGCCCCATCGAAGTCTAAACGAGCGTTTTCACCAAAGACGATACCGTTAGGATTGAGAATGTAAAAATTCGCGGTTCCCTGGATTTCAAGCAAACCGTCGATGTAAGAAATTTCGCCTCCCGTTACGCGAGTCACGATATTTTCGATCGCCACAGTCGTGTTAAATACAGCTTCAGTATTGGTAGGAATAGAAAACGCCTCAAAGCTGTGAAAGAGGTGCGTTCCCGAAATCGTGCCGCCGTCGATCGTGGTTCTGACGCCTTCAACCGACACCTGCGACGGATTGGGGAGTGTAGCGTCAGGAACGATTTGAGCCAGAACAGTGCTAGGAAACAGTACTAGCCCCCCGATCGCAACCAACAGCCAGGCATCAAACGCAGTTTGAGGAGCGCGATCTCGGGAGCGACGCGCGGCACTTTCGAGCATACGATCGTTTTAACAAAGACAACAGGAGTACTACCAGCTTATTCGACGATCGCGATCTCGCTCGTGTAGGTAAAGCTTCGCGATCGCTCAATGACAAGCGATCGTTACGACCCTCAGACGTCGCATTTGAATTACTCGAAAATACTTGACGGGAACGCTACTTTTACAGCATATTGAGCAACAGGTTTGAAAAGTGCCATTTTGTCACGCAAGCGATAAAGAGTGGGAGCAAAAGAGATGACAAATCGCAACGGCTGGCAATTTTGGATCGATCGCGGCGGAACCTTTACGGATGTCGTCGCCAAAAGTCCCGACGGATCGATCGTCACCCATAAGTTACTCTCCGAAAACCCCGATCGCTATGCCGACGCCGCCGTGCAGGGCATTCGCGACCTCTTGCAGCTTCAACCCGAGGAAGCGATTCCCGAAGGCGACATTTCAGACGTTCGCATGGGAACCACCGTCGCCACCAACGCCCTCCTCGAACACAAAGGCGATCGAACGGTTCTCGTCATCACCCAAGGCTTCCGAGACGCCCTCCGCATCGGCTATCAAAACCGTCCCGATATCTTCGCCCGCGAAATCGTCTTACCGCAGATGCTCTACGAACGGGCGATCGAAGTCGAAGAACGCCACGCCGCCGACGGAACGGTGCTGACACCTCTCAACGAAACCGACTTAATCTCGCAACTGCAACAGGCTTACGATGACGGAATTCGCAGTTGCGCGATCGCCCTGATGCACGGCTACCGCTACCCTCGCCACGAACGCCGCATCGCCGAAATCGCCGCCGACATTGGCTTTACGCAAATCAGTACCTCCCACGCCGTCAGTCCGCTGATGAAACTCGTCAGTCGCGGCGACACCACCGTTGTCGATGCCTATCTCTCGCCGATTTTACGCCGCTACGTCGATCGCGTGAGTCGCTCGCTGTTTTCCTCTCCGTCGGACGAACGCCTAGAATTCATGCAGTCGAATGGCGGACTGTCCCCAGCCTCGCAATTCCAAGGGAAAGATAGCATCCTCTCGGGTCCGGCGGGGGGAATCGTCGGAGCCGTGCAAACCAGCATCCGGGCGGGATTCCACAAAATCGTCACCTTCGATATGGGGGGAACCTCCACCGATGTCGCCCACTACGCCGGAGAACCGGGTCAAACGGTGGAATACGAACGCACTTTCGAGACGGAAGTGGCGGGGGTGCGGTTGCGAACGCCGATGATGTCGATTCACACCGTCGCCGCTGGGGGTGGAAGCGTCCTCAACTTCGACGGTTCCCGCTATCGCGTCGGCCCCGACTCGGCTGGGGCGAATCCGGGGCCGGCCTGTTACCGACGAGGCGGCCCCTTGGCGGTGACGGATTGCAACGTGTTATTGGGGAAAATTCAGCCGCAGTTTTTCCCGGCGGTATTCGGACTGGAGGGAAATTTACCGCTGGATAAGGATATCGTTCGCGAAAAGTTCGATCGCCTGTCTCGGGAGATTTACGAGGCGACGGGAGACACGCGAACCCCGGAACAGGTAGCGTCGGGATTTCTCGCCATCGCGGTGGAGAAAATGGCCAACGCCATTAAAAAGATTTCGCTGCAACGGGGGTACGATGTCTCTCACTATACCCTTTGCTGTTTCGGCGGGGCGGGGGGACAACACGCCTGCGCGATCGCGGAATCCTTGGGGATCGATCGCATCTTCATCCATCCTTACGCCGGGGTTCTCTCAGCTTATGGAATGGGACTGGCCGACGTTCGCAATTTAAAGGAAAAATCCCTCGAAGTCCAACTGACCGACGAGGCGATAGGGTTGTTAACCTCCACGTTAGAAGAGTTGGAACAGGCGGCGAGAGACGAACTGTTCGATGTTGACTTTCCCCCTCCCACCGAAACCCTCCACAAAGTCCATCTGAAATACCAAGGAACCGATTCCACCCTCATCGTCGATTTCGGGGATATCGACGCCATGAAAGCGGAGTTCGATCGCGTTCACCGCCAGCGTTACGGCTTTCTCATGGCGGACAAACCCCTCGTTATCGATTCGGTTTCGGTAGAAGTGGTTCGCCCCAGCGACACCCCCGACGAACCCCAGATAACGCGGCGAGACGACCGCCGACCCCAACCCATCGCCACCGTCTCGACGTATTTATCGGATGCGTGGCGAGACACTCCCGTTTACCGACGGGAAGATTTACAACCGGGCGATCGCGTCGTCGGTCCGGCGATCGTCGTCGAACATACGGGAACCAACGTCATCGAACTCGCCTGGGAAGCCGAACTCACCCCTCAAAACCATCTCGTTCTCACCCGTCGCGTCGCCGCCTCCGAGACGGACACCCCCGACATCGACCGGTCAAAAGCCGATCCCGTGATGTTGGAGATTTTCAACAATCTATTTCGCTCGATCGCCGAACAGATGGGGGTAACGCTACAAAACACCAGTACCTCCGTCAACATTAAAGAACGCCTCGACTTCTCCTGTGCGATTTTCGACAGTGACGGCGAACTCGTCGCCAACGCCCCCCACATCCCAGTTCACTTGGGTTCTATGAGTGAAAGCGTTCGGGCGTTAATTTCCGAGAGGGGAAACCACCTCAAACGGGGCGATGTCTACGTTCTCAACAACCCCTACAACGGTGGAACTCACCTCCCCGACATCACTGTCGTTACCCCAGTCTTTCCCGAGGATTCATCTAACTCAAATTCTCCTCTATTTTACGTCGCCTCTCGGGGACACCATGCCGACATTGGCGGCAAGACACCGGGTTCCATGCCCCCAAACAGTCACCTTGTAGATGAAGAAGGCATTCTGATCGATAATTTTCTTCTCGTTGAAAACGGTGTATTTCGCGAAAAAAAATTACTCGAAATTCTCAATTCAGGAAACTATCCCGTTCGCAATTCCACACAAAATATCGCCGACTTGCAAGCCCAAATTGCAGCAAACGAAAAAGGCGTTCGAGAACTATTAAAAACCATCAAAACTTACGGCTTAAAAACTGTAAAATCCTATATGCAATACGTACAAGATAACGCAGAAGCCTCCGTACGTCGTGCCATTTCAGTGTTAAAAGACGGTCGCTTTGAAATGTCTCTCGATACCGGCGAGAAAATTTATGTCGAAATCACGATCGACTCTGAAGAGAAAGCCGCAAAAATCGATTTTACAGGGACTTCGCCGCAGGTCGACAGTAACTTTAACGCCCCGCGTGCCGTCTGCAAAGCAGCCGTTCTCTACGTCTTCCGCACCCTAGTTGACGATGACATTCCCCTCAATGCAGGATGTTTGAAACCTCTCGAGATTATCGTTCCCGAAGGCTGTTTGCTCGATCCCAAACCTCCAGCGGCCGTGGTAGCGGGAAACGTCGAAACCTCCCAACTCATTACCGATGCTCTGTACGGTGCGTTAGGCATATTAGCCGGTTCTCAAGGCACCATGAACAACTTCACCTTTGGTAGCACGACCTATCAGTATTACGAAACCATTTGCGGCGGTTCCGGTGCTGGAAACGGCTTCCACGGCACAGATGGGGTGCATACCCACATGACAAATTCACATCTGACCGATCCAGAGGTTCTAGAATGGCGCTTTCCGGTACTTTTAGATAAATTTGCCATTCGCGAAGGAAGTGGCGGCAACGGTCAATTTCGAGGCGGTAACGGCGTCGTGCGTCAAATTCGCTTTTTAGAACCTATGACCGCAGCCATCCTCTCGAGTCATCGCATCGTGCCTCCTGCGGGGTTGTGCGGCGGTGAAAACGGTGCCACCGGGCGAAATTGGGTGCGGCGTCGCGACGGAGCGATCGAGGAATTCGGCGGAACGGCGATCGTCGAAATGAATCCCGGCGACACGTTCATCATCGAAACCCCCGGCGGCGGCGGATATTCAGGGAAGAGTGAAGACAGCCCGTAGGGTGCCGTGACGCGGGCGAGAAAAATGTGGCTGAAACCCCAATAATGGTCTTCCCGCGCCACGCATCGCGCCCATCTGCTGGTCAGTCACAATCCTGTCGTGGCAAGGATTCAAAAACCGAAGCAGCATTACTCCTCATTACTACCCCAAACATGGGTGTCCTGTCGATCGAACGCCGGGTGACTTTCCACCCAACGAGGATCTCTCGAGATCTGCCGTTTTCGTCCCCGTGGTTTCAGCCATTGCGTCACATCGTCGATAACAGAGTAAACGACCGGTACTACAACGAGAGTCAGGAGCGTCGAGAACAGCAATCCCCCCAGAATCACCGTGGCGATCGGAGAATAGGCGTCGATGCCGATTTCGGGGAAAAACGCCAAGCGCACCACGACGATAACAGTGGTAAGGGTCGTCATCGTAATGGCTTTCAAGCGGGTCGGCCCCGCCATGCGAATCGCTTCATCTCGGGGAACCCCTTCCTCTCGTTTCGCGAGAATTAACTCGAGCAGCAGAATCGCCGCTGACAGGGATAACCCCGACAGAATCACGATGCCCAAAATCGACACAGTAGACAGGGTTTGTCGGGCCAAAATCAACCCACCGAACACCCCCACCAACTGCAAGGGAACCGATAACATCATCACCAGCGGCTGAACGAAGGAACCGAACTGAATCACCAAAATCAAATAAATCAGCACCAACGAGACGAGCAGACCCTTCAACAAGCGATCGAACTCCAACATCATGTCCGTCATATCGCCCATTGAATCGATGCCGTAACCGGGGGGAAACGTGAGTTCCCGACCCGCTCGCATGGCGATCGCCATCGACAAATCCATCGATGCGGGGCCGCCCTTGCGATAGTAGCCGTTGACGTACACCACCCGCTTACCGTTGAGATGTTCGATGAGAGTCGGGCCGTTTCGCCGTTCCAAACTCGCCACGGTATTGAGCGGAACCTGTCGACCCATCGGCGTCGTCATGTAGGTTCCGGCGAGATTGTCTAACGTGCCTCGGTCTTCTTGCTCGTAACGCACCAAAATCGAGTTTTGCCGCAGGTTGGGAAGATTGTACGATCGCCGGGTATAACCGCCGTTCAAGGCGTAGCGAGCTTGTTCGGCGATCGCCCGTACGCTGAGTCCGAGTTCCTCGGCGCGGCGACGGTCTACTTCGAGCTGATATTCCGGCTGGGTCAACGCCGAACTCGTTTGAGGCATGACCAAACCGGGGGTATCCTTCGCAATATCCAGTACGTCGTTCGCCAGACGATGCAATACCTCCAAATCGTCGCCGTACACCGCTAGCTGAATCGGTGCAGCCGAGGTCGCCATCACGTCAACCCCCATCTCTTTGAGAGCAATTCGACGCAAACCGGGGAGGGTGCGGCGAGCTTCGGCCTCGACGCTATCCATAATTTCCCAAATTTCGCGATCGCGATCGTCTTTCAACGTCACGATAAGAGACGCTGAATTGACGTTTCCCATGCTGTACCCGCTAAAGTACGTACTGTTGCGCGTCAACTCGAAACCCGTTTGAGACGAGACTTTGGCAATGTCGGGCTGTGCCAGTAAAATCTGCTCGAAGCGATAGGTACTTTCGTCGGTTTTGGCAAACGAGGTTCCCGGTTCCATTTCCAGAGATGCCATAAACTGACCTGAATCTCCCAGCGGCATCATTTCCTGGGGAACGAAGGGATAGAGAACGGCTGCCAGGACGAAGGACGCGCCCGCGATCGCCAAAGTAATTTCTCGATAGTTCAAACAGCGATCGAGCAGCCATCCGTAACCCCGTTCCAATTGACGAAATCCGACGCGAACGGGAGTTGTCAACCACTGAAGCCAGGTTTTTCGCGATCTGGCTTGAGGCGGTTTCAAAACAAACGCCGCAATTAGCGGAATCAGCGTAATCGACACCAGCAGAGAGGCGACAAAAGCAAAGACCATCGGCCAAACCAGACCGACAAACATCAGCCCCGTCAGCCCCCCCGCCAAAATGGTGGGAAGCAAGGCCGCAATCATCACGCAACTGGCGGCCGCACTGGCGAGAAACACCTCTTCCGTGCCGCGAACCGCTGCCCGTATAGGGGTCAGTCCCTCTTGAAGCTTACGATCGATCGAATCGATGACGATAATCGAGTCGTCGACTAACTTTCCGATCGCCATCATCATGCCGATCAGCGTCGAAGAGTTAAGGGACATTCCGATGGGAGCGAACGGTAGCATCGAAAGTGCCAGCGTCATGGGAATCGAGATCGTAATAATCGCCGTGGCGCGGAAATCTTCGAGAAATACGGCGATGACAATTCCCGCCAGCAAGACGCTAATCAGCAACTCCTGAAAGGTGCTATCGAGAATAATATCGACCAGATACGAGTTATCGTAAGCCGCTTCAAAGCTCAGACCGGGATTTTCCGCCTGAATCTTGTCTAATTCTGCCCGAACCCGCTCGATGACATCGGGAGAACTCGAGTCTGGCTTTTGAATCACGTTGACCGCCAACGCCGCCCGACCGTTGTAGCGATAGCCGCTGCGCCGCTCTTCAAAAGTATCTTTGACGGTCGCCACGTCGCGCACGTAGACCACTTGCCCGTTCTGCTCTAACACCGGGTAGCCAGCCACGTCTGACGCACTCAGCGCCCGCTTATCTGCTCGTACCAGAATCTCCGAATCGCCTTGAGTGAGAACCCCAGCCCCCTGACTGACGTTGTTCGCATCGATGGCGTCTCGCACTTGCAAAATCGACAGCCCGTAGGCGGCCAGTTTCTGGCGATCGATCTCGACTTGCAATTGTCGCTGATAACCCCCAAAAATCGATACGGCTTGGACTTTTGGAACTTGAGTCAGGCGATCGACCAAGTGATTGTCCGCAAACTCCCGCAGTTGTACTGGATCCCACCCTTCTCCTCGCAGTGCCAAGGTCAATACCGGACGGTTCAAGGGGTCGATGGGCAAAACCCAGTAAGACCGGGAATTAAACCCATCGAGTCGAATATCTCCCTCGGTCGCCGTCATCAGGCTTTGTACGGACTGCACCGCTTTATCGATGTCGTCTCCCCAGGCGAACTGAATCGTCACCAGAGACATATCTTGCTGGGAGCTAGAGCGCACGAAGCGCACGCCGTCGAGTACCGTCATGCGTTGCTCGATGGGCTTGCTAATATAGGTTTCGACTTCCTGCGGCGACGACCCCGGTGCCATCGTGACGATGGAAACCAAGGGACTTTCGACGTAAGGCATCATCCGCACGGGAAGCAGAATCAGCGTCAGGACTGACAGCACGACCACTGCAACGTACAGTGCGGCCACTACGACCGGATTGGCGATCGACCAGCGGGTTAGGGCGCTTTTCATGGGAGAAGGCAAAAGGCAAGAGGCAAAAGAGGAGAGCGGTAGGGTGCGTGACTTGAAAAATAGGGTGGAACGCTTGAGACCCATAAATCGTCACGCACCGCCCAACACCGCCCACATACAAGGGTGCATCTCGCAGTCGGAAAATCGGGCGGAAATCCGATTAATGTTGTCTTACCGGGAAACGCACCGACACATCATCAATTTCCGCTTTCGACCACGGTGATATCGAAAGCTTTTTCTCCCGATAGGGCGGGATCGGCGGATTCGACTTCCATCACCCACGCGCCCACCATGCCGAGGTTGGTTCGGACTTTATACTGTCCGGGCCGATCGCCCGGTTCGACTTTGGACATGGCGGTCATGGGTTCGGTTCCCTCCATTTCCATCCAAAATTCGACTTGTAAGTCTTCGACGGGAACGGGTTCGTTGGTGGCAGGATCGATCGCCTCCACGACGAATTCCGCATCGCCCATCGGCACCGAACCGTCCTCGGGGGAAACCAGGGCGATCGCCACTCCGTCTTCTGCGGTCGAAGCGTCGGTATTTGCTGCGGTATCGGTCGTCGTGGCGGCGGTATCGGCAGCCGTATCGCTGTCGGTCGGTGCGTTGTTGCTGCAAGCTGCGGTTAAGACGGCAACGGCAATCCAGAGAAAGAAGAATTTTTTCATCGAATATCTCAACTGTAGTTAATTGCGAAGGGGATTGAGGAACGAACGAAGTGTGAGAGTGGAAAATGCCCCGAGAAACTCGAAACCTTATTCCACCGACACGATCGTTAACGTTTGACCGGTGCGATCGCCCTCGTTGACTTCGACGGCGATGTGCCATTCCCCCGCCATACCGAAATGGGTTTCGACTCGAAACTGTCCGGGTCGGCCGGTGGGTTCGACATCGACTAGGGTGGTCATCGGTGCCATATTCGGCATGGGCATGGTGATATCGACCGTCACCTCCTCGACGGCGAGGGGATCTTGCGTTTCGGGGTCGCGCACTTCTAAGACGAATTCTGCGCTTCCCTTAGCGAAACTTTGGTTCGCATCGCGATCGACGATCGCCACGTTAACGTTGCCCTGGCTGCTGTCTCCCAGCATGGGAACGGGGTTTCCGTCCTCATCGACCACTGCCACCCGGACGCCGGGAACGAGACGGCTGTGACCGGAGGTAATCGCGCGATCGCCCGGATGCAAACCGCTGGTAATTTCAATGCGATCGCCGTTTACCATCCCCGTTTCGACGGTGTGACGTCGGGCGGTCGTTCCCTCCATCACCCACACAGAAGTCTCGCCATCGAACTCGACGACGGCAGTTTGAGGGACGGACAGGGTGTTGTTCTTCTGTTCGGTCAGCAGGGTCATTTCTAAAAACTGTCCCGATAACAGGCGGCCTTGAGGATTCTCCACTAGGGCTTCGACTGTAACCGTGCGCGTCTCGTTGTTGGTTTGGGGAAAAATACTGGTGACTTGCCCCTCGAGGGGAACTTGCGTCGCTCCAGGGACTCGGGCGCGTACGGGCGTCCCGATGCGGATGTATCCGGCGTCTTTCTGGGCGACGTTGGCTTGCAGGCGCACTCGGGAATAGTCGCCAATTTTCAAAACCCCCATACCCGGTTGGACGACGACGCCGGGATCGACCATACGAGTTTGGACGATGCCGCTGATGGGGGCTTGTAGGGTGGTGTATCCTTCCATAACCGAAGCCGTGTTGACTCTGGCCCGAGCTTGGCGGACTCGGGCGCGTTCGCGTTCGACTTGCATCCGCAACCGTTCCAGTTTGGCTCTGGCGCCTGCGATCGCGGCTTCTTTAGCAGCGACTTCGCTGGCAACGACATCGTACTCGTTTTGGGAGGTGGCCCCGGCTTCGGTCAGCATGGCAAAACGGTCTTTTTGAAGTTTGAGATAATTCAGTTCGGCTTGGAGTCGCGCGATTTCTTGGACTTGTTCGTCAATCTCGACTTGGCTGACGGCTAAATCGAGGCTCATCGTTTCGGCTTCGGCGGCGGCTTCGGCCAGTTCCGACGATCGCTCCTCGGCTGCCAGTCGTGCGAGGACTTGACCGGCGGCGACGCGATCGCCGACGTAGACGGAATAGTCGGTCAACTGTCCGGCCACTCGGGGATAGACAACGGCTTCTTGGTACGGGGCGATCGATCCGGTATAGGAAACACCCGCTTCAAATTCGCCCGGCTGTACCTCCTCGACGGTCACGGGAACTGGATTAAACGCCCCGTTGACCTGCATCATGTCGTCGTGAGACATTCCCGACATATCGTGGCCGTCCATGTCCTCCATCGAACCGGACGGCTCGAACTGTTGGGCGATCGACAGGATACCGCCGCTGAGAGCTGCAAAAATCCCTAAACCGAGTAAGACTTTGCCATACTGTCTCCATCGCGACGGCGAAGATTTCGATTCGGGAGCGTGAGAGTTCGAGAGTGGAGCGTCCAATTGAGGTGAGGTCGAATCGGGTATCGGGTGTTGAGACGGCTCTAGATTGGCGAGCAAACTGTCTGGAGCCTCTGCCTGAGAGCCGTTGGGGTCTTCGTGGGGTGAGGGAGGTGGCACAGACATGGGACATCCGCCGTGAAGAGTTGCTGTGCCTGCTAAGATATCGGGCAATTGTGAAACTGGAATGAAATTCCTCGAGCGATGATAGGGAGAGCAGGGGGGATAACCGGATGATGAGATGACCTGGAGTGTTGACTACGCAAAAGAGTCCTGATTCCTACAGAGGAAACGGGAAAGCCAGAAAAATTGGTTGGGCGGTTTTAGCCGTTTTAACGAGCGTTTTTTTGTAGTGCCGGTAACGTTTCTTCGCCACCGGTCAGAAAGGTCGGGGGGTCTGGGCTGACCACGAGGCCATCCCAGGGATTTTCCGTATTGGTTGTGTAGGACGAGCCGGAGTCCCTAACAGCGTTTCCTTCCGATAGTAGTGGATGAGTTTTTGCGGATGAGCCAGTTGTTTACAGACGGTCACGCTTGTATCGTCGGAGTCGGAGCGGATTTGCCCAACACCGTCAACGATGCGGTGGGTCTGGCCGATCTTCTCAAAAACCCGGAACGGTGCGCCTATCCACCGGAGCAAGTGCAGTTACTGACCGAGGAACAGGCAGCTAAAACCAACGTACTCGATGCGTTGGATAAGTTGGCTGCGACAACGACAGCCACTTCAACGGTCATCGTGTATTTTTCCGGACATGGCTATAAACTCAGCCATCCGATGATGGGCGATCGCTATGTTTTGATCCCCTACGGCTACGATCTAAACAAACTCGCAAACACGACGATCTCAGGCGATGAGTTCGTTGCTAAACTGCGATCGATTCCTGCAAAAAAATTCTTGCTACTGTTGGATTGTTGCCATGCGGGTGGGTTAGGCGATCTCTCCGAGGTCGGCTTGGCTGCGGAAAAAGCTCCTTTACCACCAGAAGCTCGGGCCTTATTTGAAAAAGGCAAAGGGCGAATTGTTATCGCCTCGTCCAAAGCCGATGAAAAATCTTGGGCAGGAAAACCTTACAGTGCGTTCACCCTAGCACTCGTCGAAGCCTTGGCGGGACAGGGGGCATCGGTCAAGGACGGTTACGTGCGAGTTGCAGATGTGGCGATGTATGCGCGTGAGGTCGTCCCTCGTCGCACGAGGAACAGACAACATCCTATCTTGAACTTTGAAGGCGCGGATAATTTTCATCTAGCCTACTACGCTGGAGGAGAACCCGAGCCGAAAGGCTTGCCCTATGAGGGAGAACCCGAAATTGAGATGGAGTCGGCCGATCGCGATCGCCCCCAGACTCAGATTAATCAAAACGTCAACCAGCGTGGGAAGTACAACCTTAATGTCGGCAACACCAGCAGATTTCGGATTGGGGACGATACGAAGCCATAAGCTGAGATGAAGCGAGTGTTAGAGGTGGTATGACAGACTCCCAAGTAACCCTTTCTATTACCGTGCAGCGTCAGGACAACGGACAGTATGTTTGCCAGTTGTCCCCTTCTCTGAGCGACGCTCCCCGAGAAGACATCCAGTGCTACGGTCAAACGAAGGAACACGCGATCGCCATTGCCCTGGAAACCCTCGCCGACGACTATCGCCGCATTGCCGAGGAGCAGCAAAACCTGGATTGGGATGCAGTCGAGCGATCGCCTGCTGGGGAAGCGATCGCCCAGCGTTATCATGTCGTTCTGCACTACGAACGCATTGCGGAGGATACGTCGAAGTTTGAAGCAATGCACAATACGATTCTGGGGAATACGGTCGTGGAGAATGCCAAAATCTCGATAATCGAGATCGATGCCGATTTGCCAGTGGAGCCGTTGACGAGATCGTGGGAGTAAACGGGAAATTGAAAACTGCTCCCAAAGCCGGACTGTATAAAATAAAGGTATCGAATTCTGAGGAGGCATTGCGATCGTGGTCGCTACCCCCGGACTTTCCCGCTTGACTCCCCAAGAATATTTTGACTGGGAAGAGCAGCAAGAATTACGCCACGAATATTTCGATGGCGAAGTGTTTGCGATGACGGGGGGTTCCCTCGCCCACGCAGATATTGCCCTGAACGTTGCCACTCTCCTGCGAACGCACCTGCGAGGACGCTGCAAAGTGAGAAACTCGGATGCGAGGGTTGGGATTACTGAAAACGGCCCCTTCGTCTATCCCGATGTCAGCGTGACCTGCGACGATCGCGATCGAACGGCTCGGCAGTTTTCCCGCTATCCCTGCTCGATCGTGGAAGTGGTTTCTCCGAGTACGGAAGCCTACGACCGAGGTGGTAAGTTTGCGCTTTATCGCCGTCTGGAAAGCTTGCAAGAGTACGTTTTAATCGGGTCGGACAGCAAAACCGTGGATGTTTTTCGGCGCGATCGTCAGGGAGTTTGGACGTTTGTACCCTACAGTGAAGGTGACGAGATCGAACTCGCAAGCGTGGGGTTGACCGTTGCGATCGATGCGATTTACGAAGATGTGGTGTTGGAGCGATCGGAAAGGGTGCATCTCAATGAGTGCAAAAACATCAGTTTGGGGTGGCAAAATTCCCGATTAGCACTTCCGGTATAAGATCCCCGGCATCTTGGAGATGCCGGGGATCTGGAAATTGAGTGCGCCCAATTCGATGAATTTACATTTTTGAGATGCACCCGATCGGAAACGCCAGTCATTCCTGAGAGCGGGAATCTAGAACGGCCGTCGGGATGAATGAAATGCTTGGAAAAAATCTGGGTAAGGCAGAGTTTCGGCACATTTCATCATGAGTTCGTAGGCTTCTTCCGTTCGTAAGTGGTGGTGGAGCGATCGTACCAACGTCCGAGTTGCTGATTCGTTGCTAGTTCCAATTTGCTCCAAATTCTTAGCTAGACTCCTACAGGTAAGTCCACTTTGAGAAGAATCTAACAATTTTACCAGTGCCTCAATCGCTTTCTCATTGCCAGGATCGATTTTAGACAAGCTCTCAGCCGCAATTTGACGAGTATATTCATCGCGAGAAGAGTCTAAAAAAGTTGTCAGTGAGCCAATTACCGTTTGGTTTCTGACTCCAATTTTCCCTAAACTCTTAGCCGCACTTCTACGGTCAGATTGACTCTGGGACGAGTCTAATAACTCTACCAACGCCTCAATAGCCTTTTCGTTGTTAGGGGCAATGTTTACCAAGCTTTTAGCAATCTTAATTCGCATAAAATCATTCTGGTGAATGTCTAAAAAATTCACCAATACTTGGATTGCTTTCTCATTATTTGCTCCGATTTTTCCTAAAGTTTCAACTGCATTATTTAAATATATATCGATATTTATTTGCTGCTGTAAATACGATTTTTCAACAAACTCGCTTTGCGGATCGCTTGTCCTAAAATCTTTGAAGCTCAATTGTTTCCATGGCTTGGTTATTATTTCTAGTCGATCGAGTATTTTTTGATAATCCCATATTTTGTGCGCTAAAATTTTGATTACTATATCGTTCTCTGGATCGATTTTAATTAGAGTTTCAGCCACTCTCAAGTAAGTCAATTCATCTGTTGATGATTCTAGCAAGTTTGTTAGTAGCCGAATGGCTGTTTGACTGTTTGCTCCAATTTTTATAAGATTTTTGGTTACTGTCTTATGAAAAAAGTTTTCATACAAGAATCTTTCATAAGGAAAGAGAAAGTTTTTTTGGGGAGAGTCTAACAGCCGAACTAGTTGAGCGATTGCTTCTTCATTGCCAGGTTCAATTTTCCCCAAGATTTCAATTGCCCTCAAGCAGATCTCTCGATCTTGGCAAGAATCCAACAAAGATATCAGTAATCGAATTGCTGTCTGGTTATTAGGATTCACATCAATTAAACTCTCAGCTATCATTAGGAAGTTCCATAAATCTCGATCCATTCCTAATAAATTCACGAACGACTGGATTGCTTTTTCGTTGCCAGGATCGATTTTTCCTAAAATTTTGGCAGCTCTCCAGCAAGTATCTTCATCTTCTGACATATCTAGTAGTTGTGACAGTGCTTTAATAGCAATTGCGTTTCCGGATTCCAGATTGACTAAACTATGGACTGCCCTACTACGAGTGAATACATAATTAGAAGAATTTAATAGTTGTACTAGGACACTGATTGCAGTCTCGTTACGAGAATCAATTTTGATTAAGATATCAGCAGCTTTCCAGCGCGTATCTTCATCTTTATGACTGCTTAAAATTTGTGTCAGTTTCTTAATTAATCTTTCATTACCTATTCCAATTTGCTGTAGGGTTTTCTCGATACTGACAAGAACATAGAATTTTTCTTTGGATTGTTCTGGATCTTCTAATAAATCCATAAATACTTCAATCACTTTTTGAGAATCTGTATGACTTAGAAATTTTTCTGCATAGTTAGCTCTAATTTTTATTCTTACTAAACCATATAAAAAGATATAGCAGAGTTGTTTTTTCCAGTTAGAGATGTTATACGACCACTGAATTAGCCGATCGATAATTTCATCGGCATAGGTACAGTCTTTGAACTCATAAATTCCTTCTGCTGCCAACAAAAAAGCGCGATCGCTATAAAAGCCTTTACACCCATCCTTAAACGTCACCATTGCGTGAATCAACGCATCTTTTGAAAACTTACCTATATCTTTACGCCCTAACCACAGCAAAAAAACTTGCTTCCACTGCGGCTCAAAAATTCGATAGCTTGCTCCTGTTTTGAATGGATTTTTGGGGATATGATTTAGGAAAAAGTGCCGATCACCGATGCCTAAAGCAGCAAAATACTCTTCAAAAGTCGTGTGGTAGAAAGCATACACCGCTTGCTCTGGGTCGTCTGCATCCACTCCAACTTTATTCAGCCAACCAATTTCCATTGCCAGATCGAATAGCGTTTTGCGCTCTTCTGGCAGCGATCGATCCAGATAACGTTTCACAAACCTCTCACGCAGTCGAAACCGAGTCTGCTGACCTCCTACGTCATCGATCGCATCTCGAGAAAGTTCTGCTAAGGCTCGATTCAATTGCTTCCGTTGCTCCGGTGTCGTCGGAAACTGCCCCTGCTTCCATTCATAAATACGATTCACAAACCGTTCGTACAACTCCGCCTGGGTTTCCGGCAACTGTCCCTGCTGCAAATACCAACTGAAACACAGCAAAGTCAACCGCAAGGGATTCTTTACCAGATCGCGAATGCGCTCCCTTCCCGGTTCTTTCAGTGCAGCACACAACGCTCGACCCAAATCGGCTTTCTCCCGTGGCGCAAACCATCGTTCGACGAACTGCTCCACCTGCTCCGGGTAGGAAAACTCCAAAGTTCGATAGGTATCGAAGCCAGTTAACGCATTGCGATCTCCGTCCCACAAATTCAACCGACAGGTCAGGAGAATTTTTGCCTGTTGCAACCATCCTCCCTCTTGTATTTGACGTTGAATTTCACTTAAGGGGTTGCCAGACACCTGCATCTCATCCAGACCGTCCAGCAGCAGCCAGACTCGTCCACGCTTGAACTGAGATGCAAAGTGTTGTTTGTCGGCTGGAGAAACGCCCGCTCCGCCTGCTTCACGAATCACCCGTTGCAGCCATCGGTTTTCCAAGTAGGTTTCCAACCTATCGCCTTGCAACTCTGTCAGGGAAACCCAGATCGCGATCGAGTCTGGAAATTGGGTCGATACCCACCGGGAAATCTGCTGAAGTAGAGTTGTCTTTCCCGCTCCCGGTTCGCCAATAATCGCAAGCCGCTTCCCCTGACTCTTGGGACTCTGTCCTTGTTGTAAAACTTGTTTCAGAAATTCTTCGTGTTCGTATCGTTTCGTAATCTCGACTTCCTGTTCCTGCTCAGATTCGCGAGGCGATCGCTCTTTTCCCTCTTCCTGCTTTAGCTTAGGATCGCGAGGCGATCGCTCTTTTTTCCCACCTTCTCGATAGAGTTCTGACCCCTGTTCTGGAGGTACGTCCTCTTTGCGGCGAGGCACTTTCTTCCGTTCCACCAATCCCAGCGGTACATAGACCTGCTCGACTTGGTAAGCAATATCCTCACCTCGAGTCATCAGGTTCGTGGTGAGCTGGAACCGTTCTTCCAGCAGCGTTCGACTGACCTCTGGCCAGTTGATGTCTAGAGGTGGAGGGGGAAGCTGCGATCGTAACAACTCCCGAATTTCAACCAACACGCTCGTGTCGAGGCGATCGAGCCTATCCCCAATCGAGACTCCAGACCCCTCGCCGATGTTGACGTTGTACTTTCCACGCTGCTCGACATGCTGCTTGACATACCGCTCGATCAAGTTAACGACCAGCGGTCCATCACTCATTTTGACCCAGTTCTGAAGTTCAGCCAGCAGTTTGTTACGATCCGCCATCAGGAGCCGCTCCAGTCTCCAAGGCTATGCGATATCGCGTATCTACTCCATTCTACGCCGCCATTTCGAGGGCAATTCTCTCGAATCAGGAGTTTGCGAGCAGAGCGATCGCACTCAGGCTACGTTTCTCCGTCAGCATTGAGGACTCAAATTGAGGGCGAATCCCTTGTCGGTAGTGCTGCATTCTAACGATGACGGTGTGCAAAAAGATAAGAGGTCGAACGCAAAAGCAGCATTACTTTTCATCGCGATCCATCTCCTCACCTGCCATCGTCAGATGACGAGATGGGAAGATGATGAGACACTAGAGGGCAAGCAAGCACAAAAGGCATTGCTGCGAAGATTGCTAAAACAACAGCATGAGATGGGCAATGTCGTTCGCGACAAACGATATCAATGACTGTTCGATCGCTATCTCGATTTTGGAATTTTTTGCGAAGCAACGGTGGATTTTATCTGGCGGTTGCTGCGATCGCGTTGGTTCTCGTTCTGGGAATCCACAATCTCGCCTTTAGCCAACGACCGGTTAAAGTTAGCATATTGATGCAGGCGTTAGAAGCGGCTCAGTGGCAATCGATCGTGGAGGAGTTCGAGGAACAGAATCCCGACATCGATTTACATATTGTCGAAGGCCCCAACGCCAGCAATTTGGTTGAAGATCTTTACACGTCTTCGTTTTTGCTGGGCGATTCTCCTTACGATTTGGTTTACATGGACATCGTCTGGACGCCGAAATTCGCCGCTGCGGGTTGGTTGACGGATTTGAGCGATCGCATCTCGGACGAAGAACTCTCTGAATTTCTCGACGGAGACGTTAACGGCGGACGCTATAACGACAAACTGTATCGCATTCCCTTTCGCTCCGATGCCGGAATGCTGTACTATCGCACCGATCTCCTCGAAGCGGGAGGATTCGAGCCACCCGAAACGGTCGAGGATTTAAACCGCATTTCCCAAGCCTTGATGGAAAACGACCGAGTGGAGTGGGGCTATGTCTGGCAGGGAAAACAATACGAAGGCTTGTCGGCCATGTTCGTCGAAATCCTCGAAGGCTTTGGCGGATTTTGGATCGATCCCGAGACTCAAGATGTGGGACTCGATGCGCCCGAGGCGATCGCAGCGGTCGATTTTCTGACGAACACCCTCGAAAACGGCATTTCACCTCCCGGCGTTACTACCTACCAGGAAGAGGAAGCCCGACGCTTTTTCCAAAACGGGAAAGTGGCCTTCATGCGAAACTGGCCCTACGTCTGGACCCTGGCGAACGCGGACGATTCCCCGGTTGCGGGCAAAATTGCTATTAAACCGATGATTCATCAAGCCGGACACGGTAGCGGTGCGTGTCAAGGGGGCTGGGGCTTAGGCATCGTCAACACGACCCCACACCCGGAAGAAGCCTGGCGGGTTATCGAGTTTATCACCAGCAGAGCTTCGCAAAAACAGTTCGTTCTAGAAACGGGCTACGTTCCGAGTCGGCGATCGCTGTTTACCGATCCCGATATCGTGGCTAAATACGCTCACTATCCCCAACTATTAGAAGTACAGGAAAAGTCGGTATTGCGTCCGCCCATCGCCCAATATGCCCAAGCGTCGGACATCCTGCAACGATACCTCAGCTCGGCACTGACCGATCGCCTGAGTCCTGAAGAGGCGATGCGAAAAGCGGCTGAAGAAACGCGACGCTTGTTAGGACGTTAAACCGTAAAGTGCTAAAGGTCGATCGCCAGCGATTACTCGAGGACAGGTTTTTATTTATGAGTGGAAGCAACATCCGAGACAGACAGCGTTTGACGGGATGGGTTCTCGTCACGCCAGCGTTGTTAATTCTCCTCCTCGTCTACGCCTATCCTATCGGACGGGCGTTTTGGCTGAGTTTGTTTACGCAAAATTTGGGAACGGAACTCGAAGCCGTCTTTAGCGGTTTGAGTAACTACGCCCGAATTTGGGGAGACGGGGCGTTTTGGAACAGCATCGTCAACACCACGATTTTTACGGTCGTGGCGTTGGTGTTAGAACTCGTGTTCGGTATGGCGATCGCCTTGGTTCTCGATCGCTCGTTTCGCGGTCGCGGCACAGTTCGCACCATCGCCATTATCCCCTGGGCGCTCCCCACGGCCATCATGGCTTTGGCGTGGACGTGGATTTTTAACGATCGATACGGGGTTCTCAACGATATTTTGATGCGGTTGGGACTCATCGACACGGGGATTAATTGGTTGGGAAATCCTACCCTGGCCATGGTGTCGGTGATTGTGGCGGACGTGTGGAAAACCACCTCGTTCGTCAGTATCTTGCTGCTGGCGGGGTTGCAGTCGATCCCTCAAGATCTCTACGAAGCCCATGCGATCGAAGGGGCGACCCCCTGGCAGAGTTTCCGTCAAATTACGCTCCCGTTGTTGATGCCGCAAATCCTCATCGCGTCTCTGTTTCGCTTCGCCCAGTCCTTTGGCGTCTTCGACTTGATTCAGGTGATGACGGGGGGCGGCCCGGCCGGGGCGACGGAAATGGTCTCGCTCTATATTTACAGTACGGTGCGCCGCTATCTCGACTTCGGCTACGGTGCGGCGTTGGTGGTGGTAACGTTTTTAATTCTGATCGCGGTGGTGGCGTTTACGTTCTATTTGTTGGAGAAGGTTCGCAAGTCGGCAGGGGTGGATATTTAGGAACTTTCTGCACCACACCAGACACAGAGAAGACAGAGGATTTGAGATGACTTTAACGCAATCGTCTAAAAAAACGAGCGGCTTTTCTTGGAAAGTTCTGATTTTACCAGTTTCGGTTTTTCTGGTGGTCGCGTTTAGTTTGGGGCCGATTTTGTGGCAGTTTTTAACGTCGGTAAAAACGAACGAGGCGATCGTCGCAATTCCTAACGTTTACTTTCCGTCTTTCGACCAATTAACCCTCAATCACTATATTGAATTGTTCGCGAGACGGCCGTTTTTACGCTATATCTTCAACAGCGCGTTTGTGGCGTTTACATCGACGTTGCTCTGTTTGGGCTTCGGCGCACCGGCAGCGTATGCCTTGGCTCGGCTGAAAATTCCAGGGCGTCAATTGATTTTGACGGGAGTTTTAATTGTTACGCTATTTCCCTATATTTTGTTGTTCTTGGGATTGCTGGAACTGGTCAAAGCTCTAAATTTGGGAAATAATTATTTGGCGTTGATCGTCCCGTATACGGCGATTAATTTACCGCTGACGATCCTCGTGATGCGAAGTTTCTTTCAGCAACTTCCGAAAGATTTGGAAGATTCGGCAAAAGTAGACGGGTACGGAACGGTGGGAATGTTATTAAAAATCGTCTTACCGATGACGTTGCCAGCATTAGTGACGACGGGAATTTTGACGTTTATTTTTTCGTGGAACGAGTTTATTTTCGCACTGACGTTTATCACCGTCGAAGAGATGAAAACGCTGCCGGTGGCAGCAGCGCAATTGGGGGGAGCGTCGATTTTCGAGATTCCGTACGGCACGATCGCAGCGGCGACAGTTTTGGGAACGGTGCCGTTGGTGGTGTTAGTGTTGTTCTTCCAGCGTAAAATCGTTCAAGGGTTGACTGCTGGTGCAGTAAAAGGATAAGTCAAAAGGATTTTTAGGCGTTCATGGTAGAGCGAGCGGCGATCGCACTCGGCAGTAATTTAGGTGATTCGTTGGGGATTTTGACGGGTGCTTTAACCCGGTTGTTCGGACATTCCCAGATTGCGGAAGTGGTGCGATCGCCTTGGTATCGAACGAAACCCGTCGGACCGCCTCAACCGGAGTATCTCAACGGTTGCGTCGTAGCCGAGGTGACGCTGTCTCCTGAAGAACTCCTCGACGTACTGTTGAAAATCGAGGTGCAGTTCGATCGCGTTCGTCGCCAACGCTGGGGACCGCGTACCTTGGATTTAGATTTGATTTTTTACGGCGATCGCGTGACAGACACGCCGAAGTTGCAACTCCCTCACCCCCGTTTCCGCGATCGCGCGTTCGTCTTGGTTCCTCTAGCAGACGTTGCCCCCCATTGGCTCGATCCGGTATCGGGTCAGTCTGTCACAGATTTACTGAAAGCGGTAGACTGTTCCGACGTGCGCCTGTTATAAGGTGACAATTCGTACCGTAAAAATGGGGTTTTCATGTCTCTCGGTCAAGAACTTCCGCAAATTCTCCAACAACGTCTCTTTTTTTCCGGCCGTAAATTTAATTTCGAGGTCAATCGCTTGCGCCTTCCGAACGGTGCTGAAGGAGATTGGGAATGCGTTCGCCATCCCGGTGGGGCGCTCGCAGTTCCCGTCACGACAGACGGCAAGTTAGTCTTAGTTCGTCAGTACCGTTTTGCCGTGTGCCGTCGGATTTGGGAGTTTCCCGCTGGAACGGTCGAACCGAACGAAGATCCCAAACAGACCATTCAACGAGAAATTGAAGAAGAAACGGGATATCGTGCGACAACTTGGCAAAAGTTGGGTCAATTTATCCTCGCACCGGGATATTCAGACGAGATTATTTATGCTTTTTTAGCGTTGGGCTTAGAAAAGTTAGAGGTGTGCCCCGATCGAGATGAAGATGAAGATATAGAGGTTGTTTTGATGGCGCCGGAAGAACTAGAAAAAGCGATTTTGGAAGGAGAACCAGTCGATGCAAAATCGATTTCGAGCTTTTTCTTAGCCAAACCGTTTTTGACGCGCTCTGTGGGTTCTTAAGGTTGCATTTTTTGCTGTGGTTATCGTTTTTTTTCCATTAAATTGCTATAACGCCTCAGATTTGCTGGGGCTTTGTTTTTGTATGAGTTTTTTGCGTAAAAACACGGCTAAAGCCGAAAAAATAATTTAAAAATGCCGCGAATTTCGTGATGGCTTGTGTAGATCCCTCAATAGTCTATGCGTAAAAATACGGATAACTTCTCGATAGATAAATGGTACAATAAATATTTAAACGGTCGTGCGAAGTCGATTGTTGCAAGGGATACCGTCTAAAATTTTTAACATATTCAATTCAGTTAATATGAGCGATTCGATTTTATTTTGGCATCGCCGAGACCTACGCATCTCGGATAATATCGGCTTAGCTCGAGCCTTCGATCGCAGTGCCAAGATCGTGGGAGTATTTTGCCTCGATCCGGAGATTTTAGAGCGCGACGATATCGCTTCCGTTCGCGTTAGTTACCTAATCGGCTGCCTGAAAGAGCTACAACAATCCTACGAACTCGTTGGGAGCGAATTACTGGTGTTTCGTGGCCGTCCAGTCGAGATTTTGCCCGAACTGGCCGAGCGTCTCAATGCCACCGCCATCTACTGGAACCGAGATGTCGAACCTTACGCCAAGGAACGCGATCGCACCGTAACCGAAGCTTTGAAAGACAGGGGAATCGAAGCCTCGACCTTTTGGGACCAACTGCTTCACCCACCCGGAGAGGTGTTGACCGGATCCTCGGGCGTCGTCAAACCCTACACCGTCTATACCCCCTACTGGAAAAACTGGAGCCGCCAACCGAAACCCCAACCCGTTCAGACGCCGCGAAACTTGCAGGGGTTGACGGAAGACGAACGCCACCTCACGCACAAACTCGGGGCGATCGACCTTCCCACCGCCGAAGAACTCGGCTTTCACTGGGACGGGCCGTTAATTCTAGAACCGGGAGAAGACGCCGCCTTAGAACAATTAGAAGACTTCATCGATCGCGCCCTCCTCGACTATGGAGAACAACGGGACTATCCTTTTTCCGACGGAACGTCCCGCCTCAGTCCCGCCTTGAAATTCGGCGCGATCGGCATTCGCCGCGTCTGGGCTGCCGCCGCCGCCGTTTGGGAAGAAGCCCGCAGCGACGAAGCTCGAGACAACGTCGAGACTTGGCAGCAAGAATTAGCATGGCGCGAGTTCTATCAAACGGTCATGTACTTTTTCCCCGAACTGGCAGAGGGGCCGTACCGCAAGCCCTGGCAAGATTTCCCTTGGGACAACGACGAAGAACGCTTTCAAGCTTGGTGTGACGGACGCACGGGATATCCGATCGTCGATGCTGCCATGCGCCAACTCAACGAAACCGGTTGGATGCACAATCGCTGTCGCATGATCGTCGCTAGTTTTCTGACGAAAGATTTGATAATCGATTGGCGGTGGGGCGAGAAGTACTTCATGCAGCATTTGATCGACGGGGATCTCTCGTCCAATAACGGCGGTTGGCAGTGGAGTGCCTCCAGTGGGATGGACCCGAAACCGATGCGGGTGTTCAACCCCTACACGCAGACGAAAAAATACGATCGCGAGGCGGAGTATATTCGTCAGTGGTTGCCCGAGTTATCGTCGCTGGATACGGCGGATTTGGTGACGGGGAAAATTTCACCGCTCGATCGCGAAGCCTGCGGCTATCCCGCCCCCATCGTAGACCACAGCGTTCAGCAGCGTAAGTTCAAGCAATTGTACAAAGAACAAAAGGAGATCGTCGGTCGATAAGGGGATGATGGGATGATGGGATGATGGGATGATGGGATGATGGGAAACCTCCCCATCTCCCCGCTGTTGACTGGTGACTGGTGAGCCAACCCTACATTTTCCTCACACCGTCGGCGATCGTTTTCACCGAGTCTTTACAGATCTTCATTGAGATTATAAAAATTTAATTAAATTTTTGCCGACAGACACCACAAGGGTCTCTAAAATTCGGTCGTTGCTAATCGTTCGCCCTGAACTGCCATCGCCGAATTTCTCGGTTTATCATGTTAAGAACCATATGCCGTCAATAGCTCGAATCGATCGAACTTCCCTAATCTGCGATCGCACGCCGTCTAACCAACCGTTGTGAAAAACGACAATTTGACCTCGATGTTTGGGCCAGTGGAGTTAACCGCGCGACAACAGCATATTCTCTGGGCAACCGTTCGCCACTACGTCGCCACAGCCGAACCCGTCGGCTCGAAGGCGTTGGCAGAGGAATACAACCTCAGCGTCAGTTCGGCGACCATTCGCTCGGGGATGGGATTGCTCGAAAAAGCCGGATTGTTGTATCAACCGCACACCTCCGCCGGACGAGTTCCATCGGATTCAGGATATCGCGTGTACGTCGATCGCCTGATGCAGCCGTCGGAGCGTCGAGCCGAACGCACGGAAAAATTACTCGGACAACAGTTGCAATGGGATAATTGGAGTCTCGAAGCGTTACTGCGCGGTGCAGCTCAGATTCTCTCAAAATTGAGCGGTTACATCGCCTTAATTACGTTACCGCAATCTCAAATCGCACAACTGCGACACCTACAACTGATTCAAGTCGATCCGGGTCAGATCATGCTGATTGCGGTGACGGACGTTTACGAAACCCAATCGACGTTGGTGACGCTGCAACAGGACGAAGACAACAGCTATCCTGACTCCGAACTGCTCGATCGCGAACTGCAAATCCTCTCGAACTTCCTCAACGCGCAGTTACGGGGACGGCCGATTGCAGATCTGGCCGATCTCGATTGGGGAGAACTCGATCGCGAATTTCAACGCTACGCCGACAGCCTGAAAACCCTCTTTTCCGATTTAGTGCGGCGGCTGCAAACCCCGACGGTGGTTCCCATCGCCATCAGCGGTATCGCCGACGTTTTGAGATTGCCAGAATTTGCCGAACTGCAACAGGTTCAGCCGTTGATGCACCTCCTCGAAGACGAACCGGAACAGCTATTTCCCCTCGTGTTCGAGCCAGCGGACTCCACCACCACCCGAAAACGAGTCAACGTCCGTATCGGTTCGGAAAATCCCCTCGAACCCATTCGCACCTGTACCCTGGTGTCTGCTACCTATCGTCGCGGTTTCCATCCCGTCGGAAGCGTCAGTCTGCTAGGACCGACTCGTATGATGTACGAAGACTCGATTTCCATGGCCGAAGCCGCCGCGAATTACCTTTCGGAACGATTGGGAAATGGTTGATAGTTGATAGGGAGAGGGGAATAGGGAACGGGGAACGGGGAACGGGGAATAGGGAACGGGGAATAGGGAACGGGGAACAGGGAACGGGGAACGGGGAACGGGGTTTTCCTTGTCTCACCCCTTCTCCCCCTCTCCCCCTCTCCCCCTCTCCCTTGCTCCAAACGCTACCGTGTCTGAAGGGTTCTCAGACGATTTAAGGCGGCGGCGAACTCGAAGCGGCGAAACTCGGCGAGATCGCCTTGGGGGAACGGCGATAAGACTTCTAAACCTCGGTTTTCGATGTCGGAGAAGATTAAATCGAGGAGTTCGGTTAAGGTTCGGCGGCCGTCGGCGTATTCTTGTTTGAGATACACCATCGCTTCGGCGATCGCTCTCAACTGTCCCGTATCGACAAGTTGCTGAACCGCCGAGAGGTCGATGTTCTCGGTTCCGAAGACGATTTCGTCGATGTCGCGAACTTGCCATTTCACCGATCGCTTTCCACGACTGGGATCGATGCTGTCGGGATCGATCGCGCGCGATCGCACCTCTCCAAACACCTCGCCGCCTTCGGGTTGGCGTCCGGTGGCGAATTCGGCGGCGATTTGACGGACTTCTTCGGTCACGTCGCTGGGGAGAAATTCTGTCATCGCGATCGCGGTATCGGCCACATCGAAGTAATCGCCGCTTCCTCCCATCACTAAAATTGTCGAAACCTCCCGTTCTTCGAGCAGTTGGCGGACGCGATCGATAAACGGCGTAATCGGTTCTTTCTCTTTAGCGATTAACTGCTGCATTCGGCGATCGCGAATCGTAAAGTTCGTCGCCGAGGTATCTTCGTCGATCAGTAACAGTTTAGCGCCGACTTCCAACGCCTCGACGATATTCGCCGCCTGAGACGTACTTCCACTGGCGTTTTCCGTCGAAAACGAAGTCGTCGGCCGGTTTTGAGGGAGATTGTTAATAAACGGCGAGATGTCTACTCCCGCCACGTAACGACCGTCTTCGGCGCGAATTTTAACCGCTGTGGGATCGGTGACGACAAATTCCCGTCCGTCGTCGGGGATGTGGTTGTAAACTCCCAGTTCGATCGCTCGCAGCAGGGTCGATTTTCCGTGATAGCCGCCGCCGACGACGAGCGTGACGCCTTTAGAAATTCCCATTCCCGAGATTTCACCGCCGTTGGGTCGATCGAACGTCACCCGTAGCGAGTCTGGAGACTCGAAGGGAACGGCGTTTTTTTGCAACGGTCGATCGTCGACGCCGCTGCGACGGGGTAAGATCGCGCCGTCGGCGACGAAGGAAACTAAATCTCTCTCGGAGAGTTGCGATCGCAGCCAATCCGCATCTTCGACAGTTTCCACGTGACGGCGAACGTCCGCCGCGTCGAGATTGGCGTAGACTAAGGCGCGATCGATCGATTCGGGAACGTCTTCACAGAGCATATACGCCGCCTGTCGTCCTAGGATGCGCCGTCCTCGGGCCGGAAGTCCCACGACAAACCGCAGTTCGAGCCAGTCGTCGTTAATATAAGCTGAGGTGCGATCGAGGACTTCCTGTCCCATCCGACAGACGGCGATGGTGCCACTTTTCCCCGTTCCTCGGTGTTGGCTGACGCGGTGACAAGCCGAGTCGAACTGTCGGGTGAGGTAGTCCCGCAACGCCACCTGTCGCGACGGCGTGTTGTAGAGTTCGGCGGGAAATTTCGCCACGGATTGGGGAACGCGTACCCGCAGCTTACTCGGCGACGCGAAGGGATCGCCTTGAACGTAGTCGATAATCAGGGTGAAGTTGGGAAATTCGTACTGTCCTTGAATGTCTTTGTATGCCTTGTAGCCTCGGTTGTCGAGGTCGAGGAGCAGATCGTACAAGGTTTCTGAATCAGTCATTGTCGTTGCGTGGGTCGCGGCGGCATTCTCAGACAAACTCTGTTAACTTAACATATCCCAATCCTTGGATCTCGATTTTCTAGATCTCGATTTTCTAGATCTCGACGTTCTCGCGAAGGTGTGGCGGGGTTTGGAAGTGGCGGTGCGAGCGATCGCGTAACGGTTCACCATCGATCGCACTCTCGCCGTCGGATTTCTGCGATCTCTCCGTCTACGACTAACGCCGCTGCATAATCCGAGCGAAGTTGCAACGGTTTCAACGTCCACGTTCGTTCTGAATCAGTCCACAACACCGGTGAAGGCGTCAAAGTCACTTCCACGCGACTCAACCCCGCTAACCCTTCTCCCGTGGCTTTGAGATACGCTTCTTTGCACGTCCAGTAGTCGAAAAAAGCGGCGTCGCGTTGGTGTTCTGCAATTTCGTTTAACGCCGCCACCTCTCGAGGACTGAAAAATCGCTCGGCTAAAGCGGTACTGTCAATTTGGCGTTTGTATTCGAGATCGACACCGATCGCTCGATTCCACGTGACGGCGATTAACGCCAAATCCTCAGAGTGAGAGACGTTGAAGGCTAACGGCGTTCCGTTTAAAAAGGGTTTTCCCCGATCGCCGTACTCGAACTGTATGGTTTGCGGGGGGATATCGAGATAGTCGCCGAGAAGCCAGCGTAACGCACTGCGAGCCAGGACGAACCGACGGCGATCGCGAGCGAAACGATACCGAGACGCTCGTTCTCGTTCTGTTTCCGACAGAATGTCCCAGGTGCGATCGTTGGGGAAGTTCTCGGCGTCTAACGCCACACACCAGAGATCGACAGTATCCGGTTCGAGAGTTTGGAGTTCCAAAGAACTTTAAGGATAGAAAAAACAGCGCGATCGAGATGACATTTCAACTTATATTAAGCCACGAGCGATCGAACGTGCTATTATGTATCCGTTCGGTTCTAACGGGGATCAGCCGTTAGATGCAAGGGGGAAAGTTCGGTGAAAATCCGACGCTGTCCCGCAGCTGTGAAGGGGTCGATCGATCTCTGAGTCAGAATGCCCGCCGACCAAGTTCGCCAAGTCAATACGTTCGTCTGCGAGGTACAGATGATGGCAGTTTTAGCCTTTTCAAACCGTCTCTATCGTCCCCCCGATCTCGGCGATCCGCTACCGATCGCATCGTCCTGAGTTCGACTGAAAAAAGTTCCGAGTTTTGTGAGTTCGATCTAATACTCGCGTCGTTTTGGCAATTCGATCGCCTGCCGTTTTCTTCGGTTGGGTGCTGTTCGCGATTTCGCGATCGCTGGAATTTTTGAGTTAGAAATTCGAGCTGTTTTTTTGCGAGCGATCGTGCTTTTCAGATGCTTTTTTAACGGTAAATCGAGGGGTTTATCTCACTTTTGCGATCGGAACCCCACCCATCCTTCTCTTACTGAAGGGAGGTGCTGAGGGGTCGTTCTACGAAATCGAACGGTATCTAAATCGAGAGATTTTTCAGAACAAATACCTTTAAACGCTCGGGTATTTGTTGCGATCTCAAACGTGCGTTTTTGGCTGTTCTAAACGTATCAGATCGCTCTTGACATTTTCGTGCCTTCGTGCAAGCGAGGAAAATTTTGCGATGACGTATCCCACTCAAGAAGACGATCGACCGATCGTCGTAACTTACGAATCTGAAATTTTGAAAACCCTTCAAAAAACGGTTTCTCAAAACTGTAGTTCTCAACGAGAAACCTGTTGTTCTTGGTGGCTGAGTTTACTCGTTACGGTGGCGAGTTTGAGTTGTCTCGTATCGCCTCACGTTCCTATCGTTGCATTTTCTGCGATCGCCAGTCGAACGCTTCCGTTAAAAACGGTTGTGTCGAGTCTCGTTGGGTTGTGGGCGATCGATCGTTTTTATGACGTTTTCGTTCGTCACAGTTCGATCGATCTAGAGTGGTGGATTTGGGGAGGTGTCGCGGGATTGACCGGACTCGCGATCGCTGGATTTTCTCTGTGGATTGCTCCGTCAGAAAATTGTAAAATTCGCGATCGCTATTTAGGTATTTGGACGAGTTTTTTCAGTGGATTTCTCTTTTTTCAAGCCTTCCTGATGCTCGTGAATGGTGAAATGAAGCTCGATTTTCTGACTCTCGACGTTCTCAACGAAATTTTCGTTCGAGAAATCCTTTGGGCGATCGTATTTTCAGGACTGCACTACCTCCTTATAGAAATTGTATTGCCCGAGATTGGAAAATGCTTCGTTGGCAATTTAACATCGACGACAGATGCTTTATCGTTTGAATACAAGCGATCGCACTTCCGATCGAAACAGATTTAAAAGCTCGAGATAGCTCGAGAACATAGCGATCGCACTGCATCACCCCTGTTCTCTCAAATCTCAAAAAAACTCTAAAGTGAGTTTGTCAACCATTATCAACAATTCTTTGCAAATCATGCTGACAACAACATTAGGTTATCCCTGCATCGGACAAAAACGAGAACTCAAAAAATCGCTTGAGAGTTTTTGGAAAGGAAACATATCCGAATCCGAGCTTCTCGCCACGTTCGAGACCTTACAAGTTCGGGCTTGGAAAACACAGCTCGAAGCAGATATTGAAGGCATTGGCGTCGGCGATGCCACGCTGTACGATCGCGTTCTCGACTGGGTGATTCGTTTCGGACTCGTCCCCCAACGATTTCGATCGCTAGAAGGACGCGATCGCTACTTCGCAATGGCACGCGGAAAAGGCGAAATCGCCGCCTTAGAAATGACGAAGTGGTTCGACACCAACTATCACTATCTCGTCCCCGAAATCACGTCAGATTTAACCCCAACCGCCAACTTTGGCGACTTTCTCGATACCGTTCGTCGCGCCAAATCCGTCTTGGGAGAACGCACCGTTCCCATCGTTCTCGGTCCGGTGACGCTGTTACGACTGAGTCGCCTCGACGGGGTCGAATTTGACAGTGTCCTGTCCCAACTGCTCCCCCTGTACCAACAACTGCTGACCCAACTGAACGAACTCGAAATCGCCGAAGTTCAACTCCACGAACCCGCCTTAGTCTTCAGCGACGCCCCGGAGTTGCAAACCGCCTTTGAAACCGCATACGGCGAACTCTCTCAAGTGGGAATTCCCCTGCACCTCGTCACCTACTTCGACGACCTCGGAGAAACCTATCCCTGGGTGGTGCAACTTCCCGTATCCGCGATCGCCTTGGACTTTACCCGAGGTCGAACCCTGGAATTGGTCAAAACCCACGGATTCCCCAGCGACAAACGCCTCGGCGTCGGTTTGGTGGACGCTCGGAACGTCTGGCGTATCCGTCCCGAAGCCACAACCACCTTGCTACGCCAGTTGCAAACCGTCACCCGCAACTTGTGCGTTCAACCGTCGGCGTCCTTGCAATTCGTTCCCTACGATGCTCGCCGCGAAACCCAACTTCCCGACCCCTTGCGAAACGTTTTGAGTTTCGCCGAACAAAAACTCGAAGAAGTGGCCGTTCTCGGTCAAACCCTGGAGAATCGCAGCCTCAACTCCCGACTCGATCGCATTGAAAAAGACTGGGTGGCGTTCCGTCTGTTCGATCCCGCCAAACCCGAAGTTCGACAGCGCATCGAATCGCTGAAAGTTTCAGATTTCGAGCGATCGCAACCCTACAGCGATCGCGTTTCCCAACAGGTGAAACTTCCGGCGTTCCCCACCACCACCATCGGCTCTTATCCCCAAACCCAAGCGGTGCGAAAACTGCGGGCCCGCTACAAACGGGGCGAACTGACTCCGTCAGAATACCAACAGCAGATCGATCTCCACATCGCCTACTGCATCGGCGTCCAAGACGGAATGGGAATGGACGTTTTGGTTCACGGCGAGTTCGAGCGTTCCGACATGGTGGAATACTTCGGACAACAACTCGACGGCTACGCCTTCACCCGTCACGGTTGGGTACAAAGCTACGGAAGCCGCTACGTGCGTCCGCCGATTATCTACAGCGACATCCTGCGCCCCCAAGCAATGACCGTCCGCGAGTTTCAAGTGGCGCAGTCTCTCACGGACAAACCGGTCAAAGGAATGTTAACCGGCCCGGTGACGATGTTGAACTGGTCGTACCCCCGTACCGATATTTCTCGCAAAGAACAGGCGTTTCAACTGGCGTTGGCGATTCGCGAGGAAGTGGCCGATTTAGAAGCGGCTGGCGCAAAATTCGTTCAAGTGGACGAACCCGCCTTACGGGAAGGTTTACCGCTCAAACAAGAGCGGTGGAACGACTATCTCAGTTGGGCTGTCGATGCGTTCCGGTTGAGTGTCGGCGTCGCCAAGCCAGAAACTCAGGTTCACACGCATATGTGCTATTCGGAGTTCGGCGACATTATGGAGGCGATCGATCGCTTGGACGCCGACGTGATTTCGATTGAAGACAGCCGCAGTAACAACGAGACGCTGATGCAACTGACAGATGCAGGTTATCCCCGACAGGTGGGGCCGGGGGTTTACGACGTTCACGCACCCGCCGTTCCCTCTGAGGACACTTTTAAAGAGAGCATCCGCAAGTGCAGTCAGCATTTACCGAGCGATCGCATTTGGGTCAATCCCGATTGCGGTCTGAAAACGCGCGGTTGGCCCGAAACCGTCGCCGCTACGCGCAATATGGTTAGTGCGGCGTTGGAACTGCGTCGGGACATCGAAACGGCTTCTAACGGTAAATCGCGGTGACCGGGTGAGGAATGACCGGATGATGTGATGGTGAGTCGGTGCGTGATGCGGAAAATCTCATTTGACGGTCAAACTTGACATTTTTCAGCCGCGTCACGCACCCTACCCCTTCTCTCCTCATCTCTATTTTTATGGTTTCAAATAATTGGCAACAAACCTTTATCGAGCGTAACGTAACTGTTCTCGGTTACAACGCTTGGCTGGGGTATTTAACCTCGGGACGGGGGCTGTTGGTGTGCAGTACTGACAGCCCGAAACTCACATCTACGGGGGCGACGTTTGAGGTGTCGTTTATTGCGCGGCGTCGTTTGGCGCCCTTTTTAAACGCCTGGTTGACGGCACCGGATACCGTTTTGTTGCAAAATCATTTTAACAGCGTTCCGATTTTGGAAGCGGTCGATCGCTACGACCCGGAAACCGACGTGATGTTGCTGTTGCAAGCTGAAGGTCGCGCGACGTTTTTTTGTCTCGAACCGCTTCCGGTGACGCCGCCTCAGTGTTACCGAAAAATACGCGATCGCCGCTCTGAATTCGAGTTCGACACCGAATCCCCTTAAAACCGTTTTTGAAAGAAATCGCGACGACGTTCGGTTTTCGCCATCGCGAAAATACCACCGACCCGGATACGGTTTGCCCCAATGCGAGCGCGGTTGGGGCTTTTTAGGATAGGAGACAGAAAGACACGAAAACATCCTCAACTGCGAAACTTTTACCGCTTGCTTTCGATGAACGCTCGACTTCTCGTCCGCCCTCAACCCCAATTCGATCGCCTATCCCCGTTACGTCCTTCGGTTTCGATTCCCGTCGAAGTTTGCGAAACCGACTCGACTTTAGAACTGCGATCGCTCCTTCCCGGCGTCGAACCGCAAGATCTCGACCTGGAAGTAACGAAAAACCGCGTCACCCTCTCGGCGACCGTAACCTACGGAAACCTGCAACAGCCCCGTCGAGAACTGCGGAACGGACATCGCGTCTACACAGAACTCCACGCGCGATCGCACAGGCGCAGTATCGACCTTCCCGTCGAAGTGCTTCCCCACCGCGCCACCGCGACGTTGCGAGACGGGCTTTTAAGCGTTACCCTGCCCAAAGTCCCGCCATCTCAAAACGTGAAGGTGAGTTTATCCGATCTTCGTCCGAGTCAGAGCGATCGCCCCACCCCATCCCCAGCCGCAACAACGCCAGAGGACGCCGAACTTTCGCAGGATTTGTGGTCGGACGGCTAAACGACCCCTCTCCAAACCCGCCGTCACCTCAACCGCGATCGAGGCGGTTCTATGACAAACCGTCCTCACACAGGTTCGGGAAACACGCCTTCAAGGGAAGCGCCCCCGCCGTCAGTATAGAAAAGTAAAGAAATGCGATTAGAGAGAGTTTGCTCGCACAGGCGCTTGTCGAGCGAGAAACTGACGCCTCTGAGGGCTTGCAATCGATCGCATGAGATCGGCGGTCGCGATCGACTCGCGAAAAGCTTCGACACCCCATTTATTTAAGTTGTAGAGACACACAGGATACACCCATGGCCAAAGTCGTTGGAATTGACCTCGGAACGACCAACTCCTGCGTCGCAGTGATGGAAGGGGGTAAACCCACCGTCATCGCCAACGCAGAAGGCTTCCGAACCACGCCCTCCGTTGTAGCTTACGCGAAAAACGGCGATCGCCTGGTCGGTCAGATCGCCAAACGTCAAGCCGTGATGAACCCGACCAACACCTTCTATTCGGTCAAACGGTTCATCGGACGCCGTCACGACGAAGTGACCCACGAAACTAGCGAAGTTACCTACAAAGTTCTCAACATTAACGGGAACGTCAAACTCGACTGTCCGCAAGCCGAGAAACAATTCGCCCCCGAAGAAATTTCGGCGCAAGTGCTGCGGAAACTCGCCGAAGACGCCAGCAAATACCTCGGCGAAACCGTCACCCAAGCCGTCATTACCGTTCCGGCTTACTTCAACGACTCCCAGCGTCAAGCTACGAAAGACGCCGGAAAAATCGCCGGACTGGAAGTGCTGCGGATCATCAACGAACCCACCGCCGCATCTCTGGCTTACGGACTCGATAAGAAGAGTAACGAAACCATTCTCGTCTTCGACCTCGGCGGCGGAACCTTCGACGTGTCCATCCTCGAAGTCGGTGACGGCGTGTTCGAGGTGATGGCCACCTCCGGCGACACTCACCTCGGCGGTGACGACTTCGACAAACAAATCGTCGATTACATCGCCGCAGAATTCCAAAAAACTGAAGGAATCGACCTCCGCAAAGACAAACAAGCTCTGCAACGTCTGACGGAAGCGGCCGAAAAAGCCAAAATCGAACTCTCTAGCGTCACCCAAGCCGACATCAACTTACCGTTTATTACGGCGACGCAAGACGGACCCAAGCACGTCGATATGACGCTGACGCGGGCCAAGTTCGAGGAAATCTGCGCCAACTTGATCGATCGCTGTCGCATCCCGGTCGAAAACGCCCTCAAAGACGCAAAACTCAGCAAAGAGAGCATCGACGAAGTGGTCTTGGTTGGGGGTTCGACTCGGATTCCCGCCGTCCAAAAACTCGTCACGGACGTTCTGGGTAAGGAACCCAACCAAAGCGTCAACCCTGACGAAGTGGTTGCAGTGGGTGCGGCGATTCAAGGTGGCGTCCTCGCCGGAGAAGTCAAAGACATTCTGCTGCTGGACGTGACGCCGCTGTCTCTGGGGGTCGAAACCCTCGGCGGCGTGATGACCAAACTGATTCCCCGCAACACCACGATTCCCACGAAGAAATCGGAAACCTTCTCGACGGCGGTGGACGGTCAAACCAATGTGGAAATCCACGTCCTGCAAGGGGAACGGGAAATGGCCTCGGACAACAAGAGCCTCGGAACGTTCCGCCTCGACGGAATTCCTCCCGCGCCTCGTGGCGTCCCTCAAATCGAAGTTACCTTCGATATCGACGCCAACGGTATCTTGAACGTTACCGCGAAGGACAAAGGATCGGGTAAAGAGCAGTCTATCAGCATCACGGGTGCTTCGACTCTCTCCGATACGGAAGTCGATCGCATGGTGAAAGACGCCGAAGCCAACGCGGAAGAAGACCAGAAACGCCGCGAACGCATCGAGTTGAAAAACCAAGCCGATACGCTGGCGTATCAAGCTGAGAAGCAAATCAACGAACTTGGCGACAAAGTTCCGGCCGACGATAAGTCCAAAATCGAAGGTTTGATTAAGGAACTCAAGGAAGCCGTCAGCCAAGACGACGACGAGGCGATGAAAGCGAAGACCGAAGAGCTGCAACAAGCCCTGTACGCGGTCAGCACCAACCTGTACCAGCAAGCTGGTGGTGACGGTGCTGCGGCGGGTGCAGCCCCCGGCGATGAAGCGCCTTCGGACTCCTCCTCCGATGACGGCGGCGACGATGTCATCGATGCGGAGTTCTCTGAAACCAAATAGGTGGGTTTGACCGCTTCGATTTAATGGAAACCGGGTTTCTTGAAGAAGCCCGGTTTCTTCGTTTTTCGACGACAAACGACGATGCTAAGCTAGGTTGACATCCCGCTGAGAGAATCGGCAGTTCGTACTATCGGTTTGTAAAAAATCTGTTTCTAAGCAAGGAGCTATGTCGGATCTTTTCGTGTCTTGGGCGGAATACCACCAGCTCGTCGAACGTTTGGCGGTAAACCTGTACGAATCCGGTTGGAGATTCGATCGCATCCTTTGTGTGGCGCGGGGTGGCTTGCGCGTCGGCGATATCCTCTCACGCCTGTTCGACTGTCCGTTGGCGATTCTGGCTACGTCGTCTTACGGCGGTGCGGACGGACGAGAACGCGGTCGGGTTTCGATCGCCCCTCATTTGACGATGAGTTCGACTCCTCTCGGACGGCGTGTTTTAGTGGTAGACGATTTGGTGGATTCGGGGGAATCGTTGAAAGCGGTGTTGGCGTGGTTGCGCGATCGCTATGGCGACGAGATCGAAGAGATGCGAACGGCGGTGTTGTGGTACAAAGCTTGTGGAAACATCGCACCGGATTATTACGTCGAATACCTTCGAGATAATCCTTGGATTCATCAACCGTTCGAGCAGTACGAACAGCTCAGTCCGGCGTCTCTCGCGGTGCGAAATCGAGGCGATCGCACGGAAAGATAAGAGACAATGGCTCGACTCGCTATTTGATTTTTTAAAAGGCGAGATAATATAAAATGCTGCGATCGTTTGTTGTAAACAGGTTTTGGGATCGGCATTTTTTTGAAATGTAAAAAATATTTATTAGTGATTTTTTGTATTTTTTGATACTAAAAAATATCGATATAACAAAATTTAAAAATTTTAAATAAATTTAATAAATTCATAAAATATATTTGTATTTATTGAAATCAAAAAGTATTTTTTTATCGTTTTTTATCGAGAAACAGATGCCAATCGATACAGATCGGATGTATTTCGAGCAAACGCTCGAAAATCGATCGCGCCGAGACAGATGAACTCGCAAAGGCAGACGATCTTAACTGTTTAAAAGCTGTGTCTTGTATCGATATAAACGTATCGAGTTGAGGGCAAGCGATCGCAGCGAACCCAATGGCAATCTCGCGAACGGTCGGGCGACTCCCCACCTCGAACCGCAGCGCGATCGCGTCCGACTGCCGCAACAACGCCTCGAGAACCACATTCAGGCAGTGCGATCGCAAACACATCCGTCCGAAGGCTTTAGCGCGACCTCACCGACCCGATTGCAAAAAACTTTCCCGAGGATAGACCGAACGAGATGAAGATCGAATACATCTCGATTTCGAGCGACCCAAAACCGTCTCGATCGCGAGTTTTGGAACTAATTTCTCGCGCGATCGTCTATTTCAATAGCAGCCTTTCCTTTTTTCGATTTTAGGAACTTTGTAAACATGGCTAATAACACAACCCTATCCGGTCAACTCAACGCCAACGATCTGATTTTCATGTCGGGCGATATCGGGACGACGAACAACGCCGTCACGCGCTTTGACGAATACTTACTCACGGTCGACCAACCCACCGCAAACTTAACGCTGACCTTCACGCCAACTGGCGCAACGGACGTGGCACTCGTGGCCGCCAACCCCGAAGACGGAACGGAACTGGCAGGAAGCTTTAACGAAGGCAATCCGGCCACGTCGACGACTGCATTAATTCCGGGTCAAACGGAATATCGCGTCATCCTCACGACGAACGAAGCCGCTCCCGTCTTTCCCATCGATTACAAAATACAAGCCTTAGTCGATGCCGGGAACGTCACCCTCTCGTCTTTAACCAACTCCATCACCGGCGCACCTCAGTCGGGAAATACTCTGTCTCTCAACGGTCAACTGACCGATGGAGACTTTCTCGCCTTGCCTTCGCCGACGAACTACTCCCTCGCTGACGAGTATCGCGTTGCCACGACCTTGGCGGGCGAAACGCTCACCGCACAGGTCTCGTCGGGTTCCGGTTTCACCCCCCGCTTGCAAATCATCGACATGACGAACGGTGTCATTACCGATGACGTCGCGGGGGTTGGTGTCAGTGCCACCGAAGCGTTGGCGGCGAACACAGAATATCGCGTACGGGTCTTTAGCAATACGCCCCTCGGAGAACAGGATACCCGCAACTACACCCTCGTTCTTACCGCACCGACGGGAGTTAAAGCGGCCGAACTCAGCCCGTCTCAAGGGGCGGGTTTGGCTCAAATCAATACGCCGACACAACCGGCTCCGCTGCCCCCGACGGCATCGAATACGGCAGAATACGCCAGCTATAACATGGGCGAACAAGGCAGCGCCCAAAACCCCGATCCGACGGCTCCGACGAACCAATTCGACCTGATCGGACTGTCAGTCGGTGACGACACCATCGACTTGAACGCTCCGCCCAACTTGGGAACGCCGCCGATTTTCACCGATCTCACTCCCGCAATTCTCCCCGACGGTTCGACGGACTTCAACAACGCCCGTTGGGTGGTGGCTTTTGGTGGGAACGATACGTTTACCGGAACGGCAGCCAACGACGTTCCGATCGTTGGAAACCAAGGGAACGACACCTTTAATATGGGTGATGGCGATGATGTGGCGGTCGGTGGTGCGGATGCAGACGAACTCAACGGTGAAGCCGGTGACGACATCCTCAACGGCAACCGAGGAAACGATATCGTCAACGGGGGAGACGGGAACGACCTGCTCAACGGTGGCGCGGACGACGACGTACTCATCGGCGGTGCTGGACAAGATACCCTATCGGGAGATCTCGGTCGCGATTTCCTCACCGGCGGTACGAACTCCGATACCTTTATTCTGACCAACAGTACGGCAACGGCGACGGCTGCTGAAGCGGACGTGATTACCGATTTCAGCGTGGCAGAAGCGGACAAAATCCAGTTGGACGGCGTCGGCTTTGCCGATATCGCTCTCGAGGCGGTCGATGTTGCGATCGATGCGGGAGCGGCCACGGCATCGACCGCGTTGAAAGTTATTGCCAGCGGTCAGTACGTCGGCGTGGTGCAAGGGGTGACGCCGTTCGAGATTGCTGAGGCGTCTGGCAGTATTTTCGTGTAAACGCCTTCTGAAACGATCTCTGGATTGACGGTTCTATCTTTGTTCTCCAGCTTGCGATCGAGCCTCCTTCTCTATTGAAGGGGGCTTTGTTTGAGGAAAAGGTACTCGGAATTCCGTATTTTTAATGAAAAACATATCGCAAGATACGGACAATTGGTCTGTTGTTTTTATTTTAAAATGCGTGTTTTTACGGTTGCAAAAAATCGCGCAATTCGTTTTGCGACTTTCTGAAAGCCAGAGACGAAGAGCCTTTGGGGAGACTTGCGATCGCGATCGCATTTTTTTGTGAAGACGATCGCAGTCGCTTTAGCTGGCGATCGCACGCACGTTTAAAAAAATCCGATAAGATAAAGTCGATACCAAAAGTAGTCAATTTGGGGTGGCTACCGACTATGTCTTACGTTCAAGCACAAACCTGCGATCGAACGGTTCGCGAAATCGCCGATCGGATCTTCGAGTCACATCGGATTACTCGGGCTGACCAACAGGTGTTTATGGCGAGTTTGCTATCTAAATCTAGCCTGACACTCGAAGAACAAAATCTCATCAACCACGTTTTTGAAGAACTCAAACGCGGTGTTTTGCGAGTTGTCGATTAGCAAACTCTCGAATACTCGCATAAGGGTGCATCTCACATTTGTCCATAACACAAAATCGTCAATCTGTCAATGTTTCTCACTCGGGCGACGCTCGACAACATTTGCAAACAGGAATTAGAACCCCGGCATCTCTAAGACGCTGGGGTTCTACGCAACAGCCAGATTGCAGTCGAGAAAAGCTTATTTTTTCAACGTACAGCCGTTTTACGCCGGTTCGTACAGATATTCAAACCAGTTTCCGTCGGGATCGCGTGCTTGACATACTCCCCAGCCTGAAGGCGTGGGGATTCTCCAGACCTCACAGTTCTAGATTTCTGGTTCGGCGACAACCCTTACTACCCATTGTTGCCAATAAGTACCAGAGGGGTTTATCTCCCCAGACGTTTTCCCCATTACAGAGGAGGTTTCGGTATGCCCTACCGTACCTGATAATCTACTGAAAAA
>NZ_JAQNCQ010000090.1:0-24618 GCF_028368005.1 Geitlerinema sp. CS-897
CGCCCCGACACTCTTTTCGGCAGTTCCGGCGTTTTCGCAGTCGTGGCAACCAGTTCGCGGGTCGATTCAATACGGGATTAGCGGAATGGCGGCGATCGCTCAAACGGAAACCCCCCTCGACTTTCTCGTCGTTCACGATAACAAACGGGAAGGCGAAGGACGCTTGGCGATCGTGTCGCTGTCCGAAAACGACTGGCCGGTGTACCGACCGCTCGCGTGGCCGTCTGACATCCCGCTTCCGGTAGATTTGGAGGCGTTGTCTGGGATGCCGGGAACGACTCGTTTCGCAGCAGTCGAAAGTGACGGCACGATCTATCCTTTGAGTATTGAGGTCGAAACCGGTCGGGTGTCGGTGTCGAACCGTTTTTCTCTGCCGGAGCTACCCGAGGGCAGTAACGTCGAAGCTTTTGCCCTGCAAACCCTCGAAGGGACGTTGGTGGCGGTGTGGGCTCATCGCGGTGACGGAGAAGATCCCGCCCGATTGTACTGGGCGACGTTCGACCCGCAAACGTACCAGTTCGGCACGGTGGCCGTTCGCGACGTTCGCGTTCCCTATCCGACTGGCTCGGTTCGTCATATTTCAGATTTAAAGCTCGATGAGGCGGGAGTTGTCTATAGTGTGGCGGCGTCGGACGAGGGCAACGACGGACCGTTTGCCTCGGCTGTTTATGCGATCGGTGTTTTCGATGTCGAGGGGGACAACATTGAGTTTCGAGCTACTTCGCCCGTTCCTTTGATGAGTACGGGATACCACAAGGTCGAAGCGATCGCATTGACGAGTGGCGAAAGCGGCGGCTTGCTCTTGGGGACGGATGACGAGTCGTTCGGATCGTTTGTTTGGCGATCGCACGACTTTTGACGTTATAGTATTTTAAAGAACTGTTTTCTGTCCTAATGCTAGAAATAATATCTTGGCTGAGCATTTTTGCGGTCAGCTTATTTGTACTCGTTAAAGCTTCTGACTTTTTTACAGATTCTGCCGAGAAAGTCGGTATATTTTTAAAATTTCCTCCGTTTGTTGTCGGTGTTGCTATTGTTTCGATCGGCACGTCTTTACCGGAACTCATGTCCTCGATCGTGGCTGTCGTTCAGGGATCGTCGGAAATTGTATTCGGAAATGTCGTCGGCTCTAACGTTGCAAATATCTTTTTGATTGTAGGTATTTCAGCTATTATTGCAAAAAAAATACAACTAGAATACGAAATTGCAAGTGTCGATCTTCCTCTTTTTGTGGGATCGGCTTTTTTGCTGTCTCTGATGTTAATTACTGGACAGTTTTCCATCGGAGAAGCTCTACTGTGTATGTTGGCATACGTTGTTTATTTAATGTATACCATGCAGCATTCAGAGCTGGGAAATTTCGATGAAACAACAGGTGAAGTTATAGAAGCCGGGGCGTTTCCAATTAGAGCTTTTATAATATTACTTTTAAGTATCGCGGCGATTTATTTTGGCGCAGAATATACCATCATGTCGATCGTCAAACTTTCAGATCTTCTCAAAGTTGGCAAAGAAATTATTGCGGTCAGCGTGTTGGCGATCGGCACTTCGTTACCAGAACTGATCGTCAGCATCGTTTGCGTTCGTAAAGGAAACGGTGAAATGGCCGTGGGAAACGTAATCGGCTCGAATATTTTTAATGCGTTGATCGTCATGAGCATTCCGAGGCTGTTCGGTGTTCTCGTCATTCCAGAACGCACGCTCCGAGAGGGATTGCTAGAAATGGTGTTCGGGACGATTTTGATGTTTTTTGTCGTCCAAGACAAACAGATTACGCGCTGGGAAGGATATTTATTCTTGATTTTTTACGCTTGGTTTATCGCCCAAATTTTTAATTTGGTTTAAACTCGTGCCGATCGAACATCTCGAGTGGGAACGGGTTAAAATGTCTAGGACTTACGCAATTCAGCGCTAACGACCCTAAATGTAGAGGTCGGTGGGCAGCAATGCCCACTCTACAATATGCTGCTAGACCTTCGATACGACAGGAGGGGAAAAGAACTCGTGCAAAACACGCGATTGAACGGTTTGTTCGATGCCGCTCTCGAACGGTTGCGACAGTGGTTGAGCAATCCTTGGCGACGCATTTCGGTTCTGACGATCGGTTGGTTGTTCGGATTTTTCCTCGGAACGGCTGTTTCGACGATCGCCGGACAACGGGCGTTGCTCGATATCACGGTATCGTTACTGTTATTACTGGGAACTGAAGCGATTAACTGGTTGGTGTACGCCCGTCGGCGATCGACTCCCTCAACGTTGGTCGATACCCTCAGTGCGACGAAAATTGGTTTGGTGTACAGTTTGTTCGTAGAAGCCTTTAAACTCGGCTCGTAAGGAATCGATGCGTTTACCCCTCCCTCAGTTTGGCCGTCGCGGTGGCGATGGCGATCGCTTTTCCGAAGTGATCGAAACGTCTACGACGGAATTTCTCGCTCAGTGTTTGGATTCCGATTCCCTGAAGTTTCCGACGATGCCCCCGTTTGGAAGTTGGGTCAAAGCACAAGACGAAGAGTCGGGAAATACGGTGTATGCGGTGGTATACCACGCCACGACTATGCCGATCGATTCCGTTCACCGAGCGCAGGCGTTGGGGCTATCTCTCGAAGAGTTGCGGGAACAGCAACCCCAAATTTTCGCCATGCTGAAAACGGAGTTTCGGGCGGCGATCGTCGGGTTTACGTCCCCCGAAGAACGTCGAGTTTATCAATATTTACCACCTCGTCCCCCTCAAATTCATCAAGCGGTGTCTTATTGTTCGGACGACGAGGTGATTCGTTTTACAGAGGACTTGGAATTTTTGCGAACGCTGCTTCAGGTTGCGAGCGTTCCCGTGGAATCGTTGGCAGCGGCGGCGGTTCGTCAAGTCTACCGAACTCGAAAAGCCGATCGCGATTGGTTAGTACGAGCCGGACGGACTCTCAGTTGGATTTTGAAAGACGATTACGATCGCCTGCGATCGATCCTCAGTCAAATTCACCCGTAAAAAACCACTTCTTCGGGTCTGCGTCCCCGCCTGCAAAAGAATGTGCAACACTAAGACAGGGACGATCGAACGACGGTGTTATGGCGAAGGTTTACACGACCGAGGAACTGATCGAGATTCTCGCCTCGGAACACCAAGCTTGTCTTCGGGGGCAACGGCTGAATTTGTCGGCAACGCCGTACATCGGGAATACGGCGGTCGATCGCTGGCTGAATCCCGAAGCGATGCAGCGGTTTTCAGCGTATCAGGATTTTAAATCGGCCGTGCATCGCTACCAGCAAGAACATGACGTTTCGGGGGTTGTCTGGCGAACCCTAACCCTCCACGGCGATACGCTCGACTACCCGCAAGTTCACGATCGCCTCATCGCCCTCGATCGCGATTTGAGAACGTTGCATCGCGCCAAACCCGAGATGATGGCTTTTTGGGAACGGGCGACGGCGTCGATGGATTTATACCTCAGCGTCAACCAAGGTAAAGAGTACCAACGCATTTCTTCAGACGACGTTCGCCTCATCGATCGCCGCACAGAATGGGCGAACCTCTGGAAATGGCAAAACGACACCTTTCTCGAAGTCGTCTTACAACTCGGATGGGGACAACCTCACGAAGCCGCCTACCGACGCGGTTCGCTCGTCTCGGGAAGCGAATACGTTCACGGCGTGCGATCGGGACATCGTCCCATCGGTTGACTCGGAATTGTCCTCAAAACACTCTGGTTTCGAGCAAATTGGGGGAATTGAGACCCAATCGTAGCGTAGATAGCATCTCGAGCGGTCAGTTTGCGGCACAATGGCAACCGTGCGGAGCGCGATCCGTTCGGTTCCAGTTTCTGTCGTGCGCGAACTTTGCTGTCTTTAAGAGTCTTTCCCCTTTTTCAGGTTTGGAAAAGGGGATTTTTACCGTCAGCAGCGAAACCGTAAGTGCAGCGATCGGGTTTGAGGGGATAGGGGGGTTGGCGTGGATTTTTTTTTAGAAATCCGTGACAATTTGGGAAGACTATCGGAAAAACTCGTCAGGAACCGGGTTCTGGAGACTCGAACTTTAAACCACTGATGGCAAGCGAACACCATTTCATACTCGAACTCACCACTGTTCTCGGGGCGTCTGCTTTCGGTGGTTACATCGCCAATCGCCTACGTCAACCGGTTCTCCTCGGTTATCTCGCTAGTGGACTCATCGTCGGACCGTTTGGTTTGCAACTCGTCAGCGACACAGCCCAAATTAACGCCCTGGCAGAAATCGGCGTGGCGTTTTTGCTGTTTGCGTTGGGCGTCGAATTTTCTCTAGCCGAACTCAAGCGGGTGAAGGAAATCGCCCTGCAAGGAAGTTTAATGCAAATTGGCTTGACGGTGACGTTGGGGGCGTTGATTTCTCTGGCCTTCGGTTGGGCCGGACATATTACGCAAGGGGTGTTTTTGGGGGAGATTTTATCCCTGTCGTCTACCGCCGTCGTCCTCAAAACGCTGACCGAACGCGGTGAAACCAGTACCCTTCACGGTCAAGTGATGTTGGCGATTTTAATCGTACAGGATCTGGTCTTGGGGTTGATGTTAGCCCTCTTACCCGCCCTCGACGCCCCGGAAAACCTCGTTTCGGCACTGTTGGCGGCGGTGCTGAAAGCAGTATTGTTTTTTACGGCAGCGTTTGCGGTGGGGCGGTGGTTGGTTCCCCACTTGATTCGCTACGTGGCGGCGACGGAAAGTAGCGAACTGTTTTTGTTGACGGCGATCGCCCTTTGTTTGGGGGTGGCGTTGACGACGGCGGCGTTGGGACTCTCCATCGAGATGGGGGCGTTCGTGGCGGGGTTGATGTTGGCAGAACTCGATTACGCCGATCGCGCGTTGTCGAAAGTGTTGCCCCTGCGGGATACCTTTGCCAGTTTGTTTTTTGCCTCGATCGGAATGCTGGTCGATCCGGCGGTGCTGTGGGACAATCTCGGCAGTATTTTAGCGTTAGTTCTGTTGGTGATGGTGGGAAAAGCAGCGATCGTGTTACCGATCGTCCTGCGGTTTCGCTATTCGTTTAAAACTGCTGTTATCGCCGCCTTCGGACTCAACCAAATCGGGGAATTTTCCTTTGTGTTGGCGTTGGAAGGGAAAGAATTCGGACTTCTCAACGCCGAACAGTATTTGTTGTTGTTGGGAACCACGGCGATTACGTTGGTGTTAACGCCGATCGGGATGCGGTGGTCGCCTCGAATTGCCGATCGCCTGGCGAAAATCCCGCTATTTTCTTTATTTTTGCAACGGTTTGGATCGGACCGACAGTTTTTTACCCCGGAAACCATTCGGGATCACGTGGTGGTGGCGGGATACGGACGAGTGGGGCAGGTGTTGGTGAAAATCCTGCGAGAACGGGGCTATCAGGTGTTAGTGATTGAGAATAGCGAAGCGGCGATCGTGAAGTTGCGATCGCAGAAAATTTCCTATATTTTCGGAGACGCCGAGTCGGGATTCATCCTCGAAAAAGCTCATTTAGAAAAAGCCAAAGCTCTCGCGATCGCCCTACCCGATCCCGCCAGTACCCGCTTGCTCCTCAAACGTGCCTTGGAATTCGCCCCGGAACTCGACATTGTGGTGCGTTGTCACAGCAACCAAGAAATCGATTTGTTATCCCAGTTGGGAGCCAAAGAAGTGGTTCAACCGGAGTTCGAGGCGGCGTTGGAAATGGGAGGACATATGTTAACCACATTGGGAGAAAATATGTCCTCGATTCAGCTTTCGATTCGCAAAATTCGCACCGATCGCTATCAGAGTATTCGATCGGACGTGCGCCCTGTCAGCGAACGGGATATCGATACGGCTACCGAACAGCTTCACAGTGAATGGGTGACGATTCCCGAGGCGTCGCCGCTGCATTGGATGACGTTAGCTGCGGCGGATTTACGGAATTTGACTGGGGTTACGGTGATGGCGATCGAGCAGGGAGACGATATGTTTTACTATCCGAAGGGACAGACGACGCTACGAACGGGCGATCGTTTGTTGGTGGTGGGGAAACCGGAGGAAGTGCTGGCGTTTTACGAGGTGCTAGAAGGGCGGCGATCGATCGATGGTGGTTACAACCATTGGGTTACGCTGACGGACACGTCGCCGTTGGTGGGAATGACGCCGAACGAAATTTACAACGACTATCAAACTCAGGTGAAAGCGGTTCGTCGCCACGGGAAGTTATACAGTATTGACGACGATATCGAACTGGAATCGGGAGATTGTTGTTTGTTGAGTGGCGATCCCGAACGGGCGGAGTACGTGGCGGAATTGGCGATGCAGGGTTGAGTGCGATTTGTCCCTTGGATTTGTACGCTAGAAAAGACCGGGAATTGAGGACGAGGCGATGACGGTTCGAGAACCCCGATATAGCAAAGAAGAATTTGCGCGACGTGGCGAACAACTCTACGAGATGCGAGTGCGATCGCAAGTGGAAGCGGGAAATCGCGGAAAAATTGTCGCGATCGATATCGAGACGGGGGCGTTTGAACTGGCGGATACGACGGTCACGGCGATCGATCGACTTTACCGACGATATCCGAACGCTCAGCCTTGGGTGGTTCGCATCGGACATCGTACTGTTTATCGTTTTGGTTGAAATCAACTTCAGAAGCCCCAATGATGTTAGGGTTCGTTAATGAAAATCGCGAAGCGATCGTGCGAATTGCTGTTGGTGGTTTGGATTCTCCAAAGCAAATGGTGGATGCTGTTATCGATACAGGTTTTACAGGTTTTTTATCCTTGCCGCTATCGACAATAAGAGCGATTAATTTACCTTGGAGTTTTCGAGACTACGGGACATTAGCTGATGGCAGTGATGTCATCTTCGATATGTACCTCGCTACCGTCATTTGGAACGGACAAAGCAAAATTGTAGACGTGGCGGCCTCAGAAAGCGATCCATTAGTCGGAATGAGCTTACTCTATGGCTGTAATGTTCAAATTGATGTTGTTGAGGGAGGGACGGTTAGGATTGAATCGCTCAGTTAGGAAGCAGAATTAGCGATGCGGGGTTGAGGGCGATTTGTCCGTTGGAACGGGTACGGTTAAGCGGACGCCAACCCGGTCAATTTACGGGTTTTCGGGGAGTGAAAGGCTAAAACAATGTCGCTTTTCGGAACTCCTTTTTCAAGGAGATCGTTGGCAATTCCCGTTTCAGTGTTGTCCTCTTCAATCCAAATTTTCTGATTTTTGAGGCGAACGCAAATTGCAATCCCTCGAACTCGTTCGTCTCCCACCCAGCCGGTTTGTAGGAGTCTTCGGAGTTTGAGGTGATAAGCGGATTTTATACAGGGTCAAAACCCTTGCTGTAGGGGCGTCATGGCAATGCGCCCCGGTTCGATTTTGTATTATTCATAACAAATTACACCGTAATCTCAGGAGACCCGTTTGTAGCCAAATATAGGTATCGTGTTCTTCGTCAAAGGATAAAACACTATCAACACCGGGTTCGGGAGATTGCAAAACGATGCGATCGTACTCGCGTAAAATTTCTTTGATAAACTCTCGATACTGTTTTAGTCTATCCATTTTGCAGTTGCGATCGTAGGTTGGGTGGAGAAATGGAACGCAGCATTCTCACCGTTTTTACTTCAATTAAACTCTAAATTTCATTCGATCGCTTCCCGAACGTCATCTCACGTCATCTAAAGATAAATCGAGAACCTCAGCAATTTGTTCGGGGGTTAAACCCAGTGAGAAGGTAGGTTGGTTTGAACGCAATAAAAAACAGCCGAGATCGCTTTGGGCTTCGTTCTTCAAATAAACCGACGGTTTTGATTTTTAACTTTCAAGGCTTTCAAAATTGACATTTGTGTAAATATTTTGTAATCTTAGTGTTATGTCGAACGCTCCTAAATTTAAACTATCTTCTTCTAATTCGTAATACGTAATCGACCATTTTCCTTCGTCTCTTTTAACATACTGCTCCACCGAACAGCGATATTGGTCGATAACCAGATATTCCAGAAAGCTGGGGAGCGATCTATAAAAATCAAACTTATCCGTCTTATCGTAAGCCTTCGTGGATTTCGACAACACTTCCACAATTAACGACGGATTTAAAATCGTATCTTGGCGATTTTCATAGTATTCTACATCCTCAGAAACCACCATTATATCGGGATAAGTGAAGAGGTTGTGTTGCGGAATCCACAGGCGAACGTCACCGGAAAAAACTTGTGCGTTTTTACCTTGTAAGCCAAAAAATAAATAGGAAACCAGTGCCACAACGATCGCATTGTGATTCGTCGTTCCCCCAGTCATTTCAATTAACTTTCCATCCCGATATTCATGTTTAATTTCTGAAGATTCTTCAAGATTGAAATAGTCTTCTAGAAAAGTTTTTTGAACTGTCGTATCGAGAGCCATAAACGTTGCTCCAAGGTGTCACCCCAACCAACATTAAACATCGGTCGGTTTACTTGAAATTTTAACATAGACGAAAAATTTCTGAATTTGTCGCTAAAGTTAAGATCCCCGACATCTCTAAGAAACCGGCGATCTTAATTAAAGTTTAAAATCGGAAAAAGTTGAGAAAACTGTGGGATTTATACGATTTCAACTACTCACTCGAGTACAAAAGCTCGTTTCTAATAAATTTACATTTGTGAGATGCCACTTTTTTACTGTAGTTTAGAGTGTTTAAGGACTTTCTGGGGCGTTGTGTTTCGTTCCTAAACTCAACCTACGACTTGGACTTTTCAAACTTAACGTTCGCGTAAATATCTCGCAACGCCAATTCTACATCCACTGAACCTAATTTCAACGCATCATCTTTCGATTCGTAATACGTAATCGACCATTTGCCTTCGTCTCTTTTAACATACTGCTCCACAGAACAGCGATATTGGTCGATAACCAGATATTCCTGAAAGCTGGGGAGCGATCTATAAAAATCAAACTTATCCGTCTTATCGTAAGCCTTCGTGGATTTCGACAACACTTCCACAATTAACGACGGATTTAAAATCGTATCTTTGCAGTTTTCGTAGTATTCCACATCTCCAGAAACCACCATTACATCGGGATAAGTGAAGAGGTTGTGTTGCGGAATCCACAGGCGAACCTCGGTAAAGAAAACGCGATAGGGTTTTCCAACTAACGCCAGTTTGAGGGCGATATAAAGATTTCCTATAATTTCGTTGTGATTGGTCGTCCCTCCCGTCATTTCAATCAACTCTCCATCCTGATATTCATGTTTGATATCCGAAGATTCTTCAAGATTGAAATACTCTTCTAAAGAAGTTTTTTGAACTGCCGTGTCGAGAACCATAAATGTCGCTCCAACGCGCCAACCGAACTGACATTAAACATCGGTCGGTTTATCTGAAATTTTAACACAGACAAAAAATCTCGAACTTCTCGCTAAACTTCAGATCCCCAGCATCTCCAAGATGCCGGGGATCTTATGGATTAAACTCGGGAAAAGTTGGGGAAATTGTGGAATTTAAACGATTTTAGAAACTATTCAGGACGGGCGATAACGACGCCGTAAGCTTTGGGGGAAAGGTAGCGTTGGGCGGCCTGTTGTAAATCTTTGGGCGTTAAACGGCGAACGGTTTCGGGATAGACGATCGCCGGTTCGAGATCGCCAATTAACGCTTGGAAATAGCCGTATAAATTCGCGCGATCGCTCGGACGTTCGTTCCCAAACACAAAGCGGTTCGCGACTTGCGTACGAATGCGATCGATTTCGGAGTCCAACACCGGTTTGGCGTGTAAATCTTCGATGTGACGCACGATCGCCGCTTCGACTTCCTCGAGATTCTCCGTGGGAAGCTGCGCCGAAATCTGGAACACCCCTTGCATCCGATAACTGAGGTTTCCCGCACCGATGCGCGTCACTAACCCCCGTTCTTCCCGTAAATCCCGAATCAGACGCGCCGTGCGTCCTTGACCTAAAATCGTTCCCAAAATGTCGAGGGCGTGCGTTTCGTCGAGTTGGTTCAACCCCGGAACGCGCCACAGGAGACACAATCGCGCCTGTTGCAAACTCGGATCGACGTATTCCCGTCGCGTCACTTCTGCAAACGCGGGTTCTGGAGGAACGTTGTCGAAGGTTCCCAAGCCAGATCCGTCGTGAGACGAAATTTGAAAGAACCCCTCGGCGACGGTGTCGATGAGTCGATCGACGGGGAGGTTTCCCACTGCTACCGCCGTCATCGATCGCGGATGATACCAGGTGTTGTGAAACTCGCGCATTTGTTCGGCGGTGAGGGATTCGATAACCGCCTCCGACCCCAACACGGGGCGACGATAGGGGAGTTCTTCAAACGCGAGAGAGATGGTTTGCTGGAACAGACGGCGACGGGGATTGTCTTCGGCGCGACGAATTTCTTCGAGTACCACGTGACGCTCGCGATCGAACGCGTCGTTAGCAATTTGGGGATTCATCACCACGTCCATCTGTAGCGGTGCGAGATGGGCGAAATCCTGGGGCGCACTGGTGATGTAAAAGTGAGTGTAATCGTGACTGGTAGCGGCGTTCGTCACGGCTCCCCTCGCCTCGATGCGACGCTCGAACTCACCCATTTGCAGGCGATCGCTTCCTTTGAAAATCATGTGTTCGAGGAAGTGCGCCGTTCCCGCGATCGGGTCGGGTTCGACAGCCGCCCCCACGTTCAACCACAGACTCAGGTTGACGGCTTCAACGGGAACTTGTTCTGCGATGACTGTCAAACCCCCCGGAAACGAGCGAATCGTTGGAGCGTTGAGGGCTGCGGTAGACGGACGACTGAGGAGGGTAGAAGTCATGCGCGATTGGGGTTGGGTACTGAAGGGAAAAATTTTTGCAATTTCATCGATCTCAATACAGTCGAGATCGATCGAGTTAAACCTCTGCTACTATCCTAGGTTACAATAACTGTTAAGAAATGTAAATTAAATAAGAATTCCTTAAAAATCGATGACAAATTCTCGCGTCGTCGTCATTGGGGCAGGTATCGGCGGGCTGACCGCGGCCGCCCTACTGGCCAAACGAGGCTATACCGTCTCCGTCTTCGACCTGGCGATCGTTCCGGGCGGTTGCGCCTCCACCTTCAAGCGTCGCGGCTTCACCTTCGACGTGGGAGCGACCCAAGTGGCGGGACTCGAACCCGGCGGAATCCACCACCGCATTTTCCAAGAACTGGACATCGATCTTCCTGAAGCGACCCCCTGCGATCCCGCGTGTGCGGTGTACCTTCCCGGTGAAACCGAACCCGTCAACGTTTGGCGCGATCGCGATCGCTGGCGCGAAGAACGACAGCGACAGTTTCCCGGTAGCGAACCCTTCTGGCGACTCATGGAAAACCTGTTTCGCTGGAGTTGGGCGTTTCAATCCCGCGATCCCGTCCTTCCGCCGCGCAACCTGTGGGATTTAATCCAACTCGTCGGGGCGGTTCGTCCTGCGACCCTCCTGACGCTTCCTTTTACCTTCTCGACAGTCGGAGATGCCTTACGCTGGTTCGGACTCGACGACGATACGCGCTTGCGAACCTTTCTCGACCTGCAACTCAAACTGTATTCCCAAGTCGAAGCTGAAGAAACGGCGTTACTCTACGCCGCCACCGCTCTCGGCGTCTCCCAAACCCCGCAAGGACTGTATCACCTCAAACCGAGTATGCAGGCGTTGAGCGATCGCCTCGTCGAAGCCCTGCAACGTTACGGCGGTTCCTTAGAAATGCGCCATACCGTCGAAGCGATCGCCACCCAACACAACCGCGTAACCGGAGTGCGCGTCCGCAACGCCAAAACTGGAGCAGTTCGCGACGAACCCGCCGATATCGTCATCGGAAACGTCACCGTCGCGAACCTCGTCAAACTCCTCGATCGTCCCCCCTCGATGGAAGGATACCGCCATCGCGTCGAAAAACTTCCCCCCGCTTCCGGTGCTTTCGTCGTCTACCTGGGCGTCAACGCCGACGCCATTCCTCTCAACTGTCCGCCACACTTGCAATTTTTCTACGACGCCAACGGCCCCATCGCCGAAAACAACTCCCTCTTCGTCTCCGTCAGTCGTCCCGGAGACGGACGCGCCCCAGACGGACGCGCCACTATTATCGCCTCCTCCTTTACCGACACGCGAAAGTGGTGGAATTGCAACGATTACGAGGCTCTCAAACAAAAATATACGAACCAAGCGATCGCGCGTCTCGGAGAGTACTTTCACCTCTCTCCCGATACCCTGATTCACGTCGAAGCGGCCACACCGCGCACCTTCCATCACTTCACCGGACGCGAAGCAGGAGTCGTCGGCGGAATCGGACAGCGAATTTCCACCTTCGGACCGTTTGGCTTTGCCAACCGTACCCCCGTCCGCCATCTCTGGCTCGTCGGAGACAGCACCCATCCCGGCGAAGGCACCGCAGGCGTCAGTTATTCTGCATTAACTGTCGTTCGACAGATAGAAGCACTACAAGGACACCTGTAGGATATTGAGATACACCATTTACTCGACCGAACCTTTTATATGACTGTTGCGCGAACCATTTGCCTGGGATTTCTCGGGGTGATTGCCGTCGGAACGCTGTTATTGATGCTTCCGATTTCGGTCGCTGACGGCACGTGGAACGACTTCGTGACGGCGTTGTTTACCGCCACCTCTGCCACCTGTGTTACGGGTTTAATTGTCGTCGATACGGGAAGCTATTACTCCGTTTGGGGGCAGTTGGTCATTTTGCTGTTGATTCAGGTGGGAGGCTTGGGATACATGACCGCCACCACCTTTTTATTGTTGTTGCTCGGGCGAAAATTCCGCGTTCGCTACAAAGTTGCCCTGCAAGAATCTCTCGATTCTGCGGGGTTGTCGAGCGTGTCCCAACTGATTCAATCGGTGGTCGCGATGACGGTGGTTATCGAACTGACAGGCGTGTTTTGTTTGTTAGTAACGTTCGTACCCGATTTTGGATTTCGAGGTGCGATTTGGCAGTCTGTTTTTCACAGCATCAGTGCGTTTAACAATGCTGGATTCAGTTTGTTTTCTGATAGCTTGATGGGTTATGTTTCGTCTCCCTGGATTAATTTCGCGATCGCTGCTTTAATTATCCTCGGGGGGATCGGTTACCAAACAATTATGGAATGCTTTTTCTGGGCAAAAAATTTGTTTTCTAGCAATCCCAAACGATTTCATTTTTCGCTTCATGCTAAAACTGTCGCCAGCACGACTTTATTTTTATTGATTACTGGAATGCTTGTTTTTTTTGCGACCGAGCTTTATAATTCACAGACATTTCAAGGTCTTGCGTTTGGCGATAAAGTGATGGCGGCTTGGTTTCAGTCTGTAACAACGCGAACGGCGGGATTTAATAGCATTGATATCGGTCAAATGACGACGGCGGGATTGTTTTTGACGATCGCGTTGATGTTCGTCGGTGCGAGTCCCGGAAGTACCGGAGGTGGGATTAAAACGACGACGTTTCGCATCCTCGCTAACTGTACGGAATCGGTGTTACAAGGGCGAGAGGACGTGGTTCTCTATCAGCGTAAAGTACCAGTAGAATTAATTCTGAAGGCGATCGCAGTTGTTGTTGGTTCGATCGCGACCGTGGTGTTAGCGACGATGGTGTTAGCCTTTTCAGAGCGCGATTTAGAGTTCGTACAATTGGTATTTGAGGTGGTGTCTGCGTTTGCCACGGTGGGGCTGTCGATGGGGGTTACGGCAAAACTTTCGATGTTTGGAAAGCTCGTCATTACAGCAATTATGTATATCGGACGGGTGGGAATTTTAATTCTGATGGCGGCGATTCTCGGCGATCCGAAACCGAGTTCGATCGATTATCCCGACGAAGATTTGTTAGTTGGATGAATTTAAGAAAATAAAAAGAGTTTGGACGGAATCAAAGAAACAAGTGTTTTTATATTAGGGAATTAGTACCGTTGCCAGATCCCCGGCATCTCCAAGATGCTGGGGATCTAAAAATAACGATCGATATTCCCCGTTCCCTATTCCCTAAAGGTTTACGGTTACGAGTGAGTCTTGTATCCTCAAAATTTGCTTTAATTGGATTCTAGGATTGATTGAGGATGTTTAGCGTGAATTTATCATCGTTCAATTTTTTGAAAAACTGGCAACCGGAAAACGAACAGTTTGCGGTGGTGGGGTTGGGACGGTTCGGACGCGCGGTATGTGCGACGCTGCATAGTTTGCGGTACGAAGTGTTGGCAGTCGATCGCGACGAAAAATTAGTCAACCAGGCGTTAACCGATCGCATCGCCGATCACGTGGTCTGTTTGGATACCACCGAACCCTCGGCGTTGAAAGAAGCGGGACTGTTCGAGTTCGATATTGTCATCGTCGCGATCGGAAACTATCTCGCCGAAAGCATCATTACGACGTTGAACCTCAAAGAAGGCGGCGTCCAGCATATCGTCGCCAAGGCTTCCTCGGAAGTTCACGTGAAGCTGTTGAAGAAAGTCGGGGCCGATCGCGTCGTGTTTCCCGAACGAGAAATGGGATGCGAACTGGCGCGATCGCTCACGCGTCCCCGCATTCTCGATCAGTTCGAACTCGATCCCGACCACAGCATTGTCGAAATTGCCGTTCCCGAGAAGTTCGAGGGCAAAACCCTCGCGGAATTAGATTTACGGAAGTCTTACGGTATCAGCGTTTTAGCCGTTGGAGAACCGAGCAATCTGCACATTAATCCCGCACCGAGCGCTCAACTGAAAAACGGCTTAGTTATGGTGGTTCTCGGCTCGAACCGGGATCTCGATCGCCTCCCTCTCTAGCTGTATCTCGAAAGCAATATCTCTTGGGGTAGATGACAGCTGCGGTGACGCGATGACACAATGAGGACAACAAATTGAAAGCAAAGACATTTTTTGTCAAGTCTTTGCAACATTTTTTTACAGTGTGTTACGCTGAAACCGAAACACACGTTCCCGCAGCCAAACCCTAGGAGGTTCGCTTATGACCGCCGCAACGCCCGCTCCATTCTCTCAAGCCGTGAGCGATCGCGCCCAACTCGGAGACGTTTACGACGCTAGAGACCTAGCCGAAGTCGTGTTTCGCTCCATGCGCGACCTTATGACGACAGACGCCGCCAAGCAGATTGCTGAAGATTTGAACAGTTCGCAAAACGCCGACGCGGAAATGGTGGAATTGTGGAAAGACACGAACCCCATCACCTCCTGGCTGAGTCGCGTTCGTCGCCCTCTGGAGTACGACGGCGAAACTTTCCTATTCCGAGTTGCCCAAGAAGGCGGACTGCCCAAAGACCAAGACGTTACAACGGTGGTCAACGCAGTTTTCGCCGCTCTGAAAGCTCGTTTGTCTGACAGCAGCATCGCCGTAATTACCGAAGCAATGCCCGGCGAAGTCAAACAAATGTGGAAATCTGCTTAAAACTCTGCATAGACCCCTCTAAAACTGGATCTCACAACAAGCAAAGCGACCCCGGTATTTTTGGCGATATCGGGGTTTTTGTCAGTCCAGAGGGGATAAGAGGACGAGGAAAAACTTCACCTCATCACCTGACTGGTGACTTTCAACAGCCTCAGCTCTTCACTGTTGTTTCGTGGAAATCCCCAATCGGACGCCTTCGATGCCTCGCAGACTGTCCATGACGGCGACAACACGGCCGTAATCGACCGCTTCGTCGGCGGCGATCGCCACGATGAGAGATCCGCCGTTGACCTTAGCTGAAACGCGATCGGGCAGTTCTTCCAAGGTAACGGTTTCGCGATCGAACGCTAAATTTCCGTCGGCGTCGATCGCGATAATCGATTGGCGGTTCGTTTGCGATTCGGCATTTTGCGCCTGTGGCAAATTCACGGGCAAGCCTTCAGCACGAGTAAGAAACAAGCTCGCCATAATGAAATAGGTCAAAATGGCGAAAATCATATCGATCGCCGGAACGATATTGACCTGAGCTGGAGGATCGTCGTTTTCAAAAATACGCATAATTTGGGTTGATAGTTGGGTTTTTCGGGAACGGGGAACGGGGACAGGGTTTCAGTCACCAGTCACCAGTTGCCAGTGAAGACAGTGAACAGATAACAGTTTCTCCCCCTCTTCCCCTCTCCCTGGCTCCAAACACTACTGCGACGTACTGACAGCTACGTTCGATCGCCCCTCAGAACCTGATTCGAGGCGGTTGAGACAGAGGAGTTCCAGATAGCTGCCACAGGCTTGGATGGCGGCTAACTGTCGCTTGTAGAAACCACGAAAGATGTTGGCGAAAATCAGAGTGAAGATGGCGACGATCAACCCTGCTGCGGTGGAAATCAACGCTTCGCTAATGCCACCTGTCACCATCATGGCGCTACCGCTTCCGATATCGCCGAGTTGCAACGACGCGAACGATCGAATTAAGCCTAAAATCGTCCCCAACAATCCCAACAGAGGCGACGCGCCAATAATGATATCGAACGCCGTGTTAAACCGCCGCAGTAAGGGAAGTTCTTGCTGAGTCGAGCTTTCGAGCGCTAGACGCACCGCCTCCGGTGAGGGGTTCTGCAGTTCGACGGCTTCGAGGAAAATTCGCGCCATTGGTAAATCGGCGTTTTGCCGCAACCGATGCGCCGCCGTGTAGGGATCGTCGCTGTAACGGTTTAGCGCCTCCCGAATGACCCGGCTTTGGCGGCGGTTGACGCGAGACCAAAACACGACTCGTTCGGCAATCAGCGCGATCGCCACGATCGAAAAAATCAGGAGCGGAATCATGACCAGTCCGCCCGATTGCAAAAGTTCAAACACCAACATGGGACAACACCACAAACCCGCGAGAACGAGGTCGCGATCGCCGAGGCAGCCGCAACTGTCGCACTCATTTTTCAATAATGATTCTCAACAGACTCTAGGCTTAACGAAAACTATTGTCAAGTTTTTTAGATGAATTTTTGAGGATATGTTCCTGAAAAGCCTTTCAGATAAAGATTTCAAAAAAACGATCGTTTGATATTCAGGATTAACTTGCAGTTGACAAGTACGATCGGCTATCGTAAGCTCTGCAATTATCGGGAACAACTTTCAATAAATCGAGAGGGATTCGCTCGCGGCAGCGGTAGCACCATCGCGTCTTTCCCCAGACCTCTTACGAGAACTCGACTCATGGCATCCGTATCCGGTATCGGCTACTCACAGATCGCAACCCAACACCGAGAACGCAACGCTCGCAACGTGAAGCAATTCCTGCTGCGGGGATTTATCGGCTCGACAGTACTTCACGGGATTCTGATGCTGTTGCAGTTGGGGGATTGGTGGGCGACGCCTCTGGAGTTTTCGCAAACGCCCCTCGACGAATCGCTTGAAACTATGCCGATTCAGCTTTTTGTAGAAGCTCCCAAACCGCCGCAACCGGAAGATACCGAACTGGCTGAAACTGCTAGCGAGAGCGGGTCTTCGGGAGGATCGAGTGGAGCGCGATCGCCTTCCGAACCGGCGATGGCCTCGCCATCGAACCCGCCACCCAATGCCATCGCTGCGATCGAAGAACCCATTGTAGCGGAGGTTCCCAAACCGAAGATCGATCGTAAATCGCAACCGCCAGAACCGGAACCGGAGAAACCGGAACCCAAAGTCTCGGAGATGACGCCAAAAGACGAGTGGACGGAAGAACCCGAACCGACAGAACCGGAAAAAGAACCCATCGAACCCGACGATCGAGAGGTGACTGCCGAGAAACCGGAACCGGAAACTCCCGAAACTGAAACCCCAGATACCGAAACCCCAGATACCGGCGATCGCGATGCAACAGAGGACGAGACAGAAACCCCAGACACCGAAAACAGCGAGGGTTTTGGACAGTGGGACGTGACGTCAGATTGGTTCGGAAATCCCAGTGACGGAGAAACCAACGGCGACGAGTCCGCACAACCTAACGGAGATGGTGGAGAAACGAGAAACGAGCGAACCCCAGATACCGGAGAGGGTGACGGAAACGGCGAAGGAGAGGGAACCGGTAACGGAAACGGCGAGGGAAACGGTGACGGCGAGGGAACTGGTAACGGAAGTGGAAGTCGTACCGTCGCCTGTCGCAACTGTCCCCGTCCAGAATATCCCCGCAGTGCCTTAAACGAAGGTGCAGAGGGAACTGTCAGCGTCAGCGTAGACGTAGACGATCGCGGAAATATCGTCAACGTGCGATTGGTAGGATCGAGTGGAAACGCCGATCTCGATCGCGCGGTTCTCGACGACGTGCGCGATCGCTGGCGGTTCCAATCCCTCGAGGGTGGGGCGAACGATGTAGTCGTTGAAGTGGAAATGGCGATCGAAGGCTCAGAACGGGCGCGAAACGCTCGGGAACGGGGCGAACGGCGATCGGTGGAAATTCCATCTTCAACGCCAAACGAGACAGCCAACGAGACACCTGCGTCTAATCCATCATCTGAAGACGGAGCGATCGACGATAAAACGTCTCCAACTTCAACGCCAACTCCCGTTGAAGAGACGGCCGAAACCGAGTCGGACGTTGCGCCCAAACCCACGCCGACACCAGAGTCAGCGATCCCCGAAACAGAAACGGAGTCAGAACCGATTCCCGAATCCACACCGACGCCGATGGACGAAACCCCAGCATCGGACGTTGAAGAAATGCCTCCTCCGGTAGAACCCCCCGTGGAAGAATCCACGCCACCTGTAGAAGAGTACGCACCCAAACCGCCAGTTGAAGAATACACACCGCCCCCAGTTCCCGTGGAAACGTATACCCCAGCCCCGCCACCTGTAGAGACATACACGCCACCGCCATCGGACAGCAAAGTTCCGGTCAAAAAGTGACAGCCCTGACTCCCGTAACGCATCACGTTACCCTGGCAGCAACCCGTCTTCCACAGGTCGATCTTTGTCGCTTGTCTCAGGCACGGACTTACGGGTACCGTGAACGTTGAAGGAAACAGCTTCCCCGAGCTGCCGATCTATCTGCGGCAAGAGTCCAAGCTCTACTTTGAAGTTAGCCTGTCTGTTCGATATGGTCGGGCGGGTCGTTGACCCTCTCGATTATACCTTGCCGCTCGGCTATCCCGGCCGCCGCTGACCTTCATCTGCAGCACGGGGCTTCTCGCCGAGGAAGCTAAGTTTTCTGCACCACTAACGCCGATCGCCTGTCTTCATGGGGATTCGTTCGTATTTGGAGAGCAAGCGATCGAGGCTGGCGTGTGACAACCGTAATTCAAACGCGTTACCATATTGCAGAGCGATGGAGTGCGATCGCCAGAATCCCTCACATTTCGCTAATCTCCAAACGTTTCTCAACTTGAACCATGTCTGTCGAGCGACTGTCGATCGAAGTGACGAACCGATGTAGCAAGCACTGTCATTTTTGCTACAACAGCAGTCATGGAGAGGGTGAAACGAGGTGGACACCCGACGAACTCGTCTCGTTTGTCGCCGACTGTGCGCGATCGGGAACGCAAGCGGTGTCCTTCGGAGGTGGAGAACCCCTCGAATATCCCAGTTTGTTTGAGGTTTTAGAGAGGTTGCGAGGTTCGATTTTTCGATCGATAACCAGTAACGGGTTACTGTTGCGCGATCGCACTTTAGAAGATTTGGTCGCGGTTCGTCCCGATAAAGTTCACCTCTCGATTCACTTTCCCGAAAAGTCTACAGAGGTCGATCGCGCGATCGATCGAGTCAAACAGTTGGAAGCGTTGGGGATTCGCAGCGGCGTCAACTTACTCGTGGCTAAATCTAATATAACAGCGGCGATACAAGCGGCTCGTAAACTCAGAGATGTGGGAATTGGGAGCGATCGGATTATTTATTTACCCATGCGGAAAGCCGACACTCCGAGTCCGAAAGAAGTCGCGCGAGTTGCAGAAACTCAACCGTTTCAATCGATGACTTGTTTGATGAGTTGTCATCGCAGTTCCCGTTTTTGTGCGATTTCTTGGGATAAAAAAGTGGGTTGGTGTTCTTATACAACTGCACGTCGTCCTTTACCCTCACTCACGGCTCGCGGACTCGAAACAGCACTTGAAAATTTGCCGCTTGTCTTTTGTGGATAAAAAGAGATAAAAAGTATAAATATTAGGACTTATGCACGGCAACGTCAACCACACTAAATGTAGAGATCGGTGGGCAATGCCCACCCTATAAATGGTATAAATGTGTAATTTTTGAATATAAAGAGCGATCGAAATTTAAATTTGGCGAAAAGGATGAAGAGAATGAAAGATTTTCCAGCCGCGCACAGCATGGATACAACCTGGTTTGCAGTGGATGCAGACGGACATATTGGTTGCTTTGACTCAGGAGAAGGGGGAGCTGTTCCTATAACCCATCATAAAACAATACAACAGACTCGAATTGATGGCATTCGAGAGTTTCTATCAGAGTGGAAACGTCATACATCTTTAAGCTATTTTAATCTAAAAACTTCACAGGAGGTCATCGCTGACATCTTTGAGATTTCTACAATTGTAGAAACGATCGAGAATTCTGAAAATATTATAAAAGCAAAATTTAAATTATTTTCTCGAAAAGAAAATAAAGATCGCGAAGATATCATCAATTTTCTACTGTTTGAAGAACTTGACTGTGAAGTGGATTATTGTATATTTGAACTCAATTCAAAAGAAACGAATCGAAATTTTTTAGAGATCGTGTATTCTGGAGCTGTAGACGAGCCAGCTATTCATTTTGATAAAATCGATCGAAATGTATTTGCTTTAGATCGAGAGATTGTTGAGCGGAATGCTACTACTTTAAAAAATCTTGCACTTCAAGTGAAATCATAGGAATGCAAACAATTAACTATATGTTAATTCCTGATAACAATTTTCATATTTTTGGACTATTTGTATATGTTCAAGATAGTCCGATCCCACTTCCATATAAAAAAATAACAGAACCAAAAACTCCACTGCATCTTGACGATCTTCCTGAAGCTTTACAAGATGCGATTAGTTGGACTTGGTTCGATCGCCTTCGTTTTTCCGACACTCCACTCTTACAACCTATCGAACATATGCCTTGTGCAACTTGGTATAACGATGGATGGTGGGTAGATACAGAAGGGAACGAGCATGAAGGACATCCTTACGATCGCACGTAATCCCACATAAAAAAAGTTGCACTGGCTACAGCAAACTACACTTGCGCCGCAACGCTTTTTGTAACAAACGCTGGTATTCCTGCTCGCTAACCGTGTAAGCTCCAAAACGGGCTAAATGAGGATTGTTGAGTTGCGCGTCGAACACCACAAACTTTCGTTCTTTGAGCCGTTCGACGAGTTTCACCATCGCCACTTTCGAGCCTTCAGGAATGCGATAAAACATCGACTCGCCAATAAACGCGCCCCCGATGGTAATCCCTAAAATACCACCTGCGAGGCGATCGCCTTCCCAAGTCTCGAAACTGTGAGCCCATCCCGCTTTGTTGAGAGCCAGGTAAATTTGCTTGAGTTGCGGAGAAATCCAGGTCGTCTCGCGATCGGCGCAACCTTCCACAACAGCAGGAAAATCGCGATCGACCGCCACGCGAAAGCGATTTTGATTGAGAACGCGACGTAACGACTTAGGGTGGCGAAAGCGATCGTCGAGGGGAACTAACGCACGTTCGCGACTGCTGTACCATCCGAGATCTGATAACGTGCCACTGTGACTGTCGTTAGCCATTAAAAAATATCCCTGTGCGTATCCAGAGATAATCGAAGAAATGTCGAAGTCCATAGCACTCGAACGGGTCGGGGGGACGGTCGGGTGTCTTCAGAGAGCCAGAAAAAACGAGATACAATGTCTGCAACTTGTCCGTCTACCGACTGAGAGCGTCGCCGACGGATGCAAACTCATTAAACACACCCTTAACCAACCCAAGTATATTAAGGATTAGCACTCGTGTCTGACTCTAACGCACCCCAACCGATTCCACCTGTCACCCTACCTCCAGCTCAAAATCCCAAACAGGAAGGTGAATGGCTCAAACACGCCTTGCATCAATGGCTCAACGAGGAATTTCTTCCCGAACCCGTTAACGAAGATATCGCCGATCGCGCCGCGAACGTCTTCGTCAGACAGCGCATGGAGGGAGAAAACGATGTGGGATCTCTCGTTTTGGCGATCGTGACAGAGATGCAATCGTTTGATTTTTCAGAAAGCTTTTACGGTGAGTTCGCCGTAGCGAACGCAGTGAGCGATCTCCTCCTCGATAGTTTGGGAATCGAACGCTGCTGCGGACAAGGTTGAGAAGAGAAGGAGGGGGAGAGGGGGAGAGGGGGAGAGAGGGAGAGAGGGAGAGAGGGAGAGAGGGAGAGGGGGAGATCTCTCCACTCTTCACGGTGAATCTACCAGCTCGATTTCACGACGCCGGGAAGTAAGCCTTCGTGCGCCATTTCCCGTAACTGGTTCCGACACAACCCGAAATCACGATAGTAACCTCTGGGACGACCCGTCGCCCAGCAGCGGTTGTGAACCCGCGTTCTGGAGCTGTCGCGGGGGAGGCGTTGCAACTTGCGGTGGATTTCCATTTTTGCCGCTTGGTTGGTCGCCGTGCGGAACTGTTCTTTCAGTTCGGCTCGTTTGTCTGCGTATTTTTCAACTAATTTTTTGCGCTTTTTGTGGCGCTCGATCGCACTTCTTTTAGCCATGAGCGAATTTGCCTATTCTCGCTTGCAAGATACCAAACTACTATTATATGCGATCGCCCCAGTCAGTGAAAAGGGGGAACGTTGTTTTTTTTTCGATCGAGCCTCGGTCACGACCTTCTCGGTTTGGGTCGGTGCGTGACGCGGTAATGCGACATCGATCTAACAACGGGCAACATTTTCCGGCCGCGTCACACACCCTACCACTCTTCCCTCTGCACTCTTCCCTGAATTACCACCACCAGCCGAAATCGCTGCTGTAAAAGTGCAGACGTCCAAAGCCGAGAAATTGACCGTAGGCTTTGTCGCCAGCGGGATAGGCGGTGACGCCAAACAGGTACACGCCGGAAAAGGAGGGATTGCGAACCGGACGTAAGGCGACGGTGACGGTGATTCCGGGTTCGACTGGGGGATCGAAGGTGACGGTAACGGTTTGGGTGTCTTCGTCGTGGGTGACGTTTCCGAGAGAAAGGGGATCGCCCCGATCGCGCCGCCTTCCTTCAAAGCTATAGGTATCCTCGAGGCGGTATCTCATGTACGGTGCGGGTCGTTCGTGTTGGGCGATCGCCACTTGTTGAAGCGGTTCTCCAGCGTCTTCGGGTAGGTCGAGGGTGAAGAAATAGGTGGCGTTCCAACTGCGAACGCGATCGAAGGTGGTACTAGCTCCGACGAGAGACGGAGGGCGATCGAAATAAACCGTTCCGTCAGCGACTTGGACGGCTTGGACGACGGGGGAGGCGACAGCAGCGATCGCGACGACTCCCAATCCCCGGACAATGGAACGTATCATGTTTCGAGAGTCTCCCAAACACGAGTTTTTAGCCAAATCAAACGAAATCAAACAGTTCCCGTTCGAGCCATTGCATTTCGCGACGGGTCAAAATGGCATCGAAGCGATAGACGCGATCGCCTGTCACCAGGGAAAACTGGGTAAGGCGTCCTCGTTCGTCTTGAAGGTCGGGATATTTCCAAGATCCGGTCACGCGGATTAGATTTGCAGTTGTCCCTTGATATTTGCGCGAATTGAGAAATCCCGATACGGATAAGTCAAACCGCCGGGAATCGATATCTAAGCGGACGTGGTTTCCGCGCAAGGCGTGGGTCTTTTGAAATATGACCCAGAAGAACGACCACAATGGCAACAACAAGCCACTCAGTATGATGAGGAGCGCCAACCCCGGACCGATGCCATCCGAGATTGAAGCGACGATGACGAGAATCAAGAAAAAGAGCGAGAGCAACGACATGCCGAAACCGGAAATGGCAGTGACGGTGGCTAGGGCGATCGAGGTGAGTTTCCAAGGACGGGCGAAGATTTCGACGGTAAGACTGTCTCGGCGGCGACAAACGACGATGCGATCGCTGTTGGGAATTAGTCCCCGATTCGTTTGTTTAATGGCTCGGGGCGATCGCAAGTTTGCTAAAGCAATTGCAGCCGATTGACAGCGATCTTCGATCGCCGGTTCGAGTAAGCTATCCAACCAATCGGTGAACTGCGGTGATAAGTTTGTCGCCGACCGAAAGTCAATTTTGAGACGTTTTTGCGGTAACTCATCTGGGGATTTCCCAGTGAGGAGGTACACCAGCGTCGCCCCCAAAGCATACAAATCCGAAGCACAATGGGTTTCGCTGCGAAACTGTTCCGGGGGCATATATCCCAAGGTTCCCACGAACGTCGCCCCTTTACTGACAGTGTAACGATAGACATCTTGTACTGCTCCAAAATCCACCAGAAAAATACGTCCGTCCGGTTGGCGAATGAGGTTTTGAGGTTTGATATCGCGGTGAATGACGGGAGGAACGCGACGGTGGAGGTAATCGAGAATCTCGAGAACTTGTTCGGCGATCGCTTTGACGCTAGATTCGGTGGGTTTCCAGCCTTTTTGTCCCAACTCATAAAGCGATCGCCCCGAAACGAGTTCTTGCACTAAATAAAAACGGCGATCGCTCTGGCTGTCGAGATCGAAATAATCGAGATATTTGGGAATTGCGGGATGGCTGAGTTGTTGGAGAATGCGACTTTCTCGCTCAAAGAGTTCGAGGACTTTCCAATCCCCCATCTGACGCAGCGAGAGGACTTTTATCGCCACGAGTCGATAGTTGGTGAGGTCTTCGGCTTCGTAGGTGACGCTGGTTCCGC
>NZ_JAQNCQ010000091.1:0-5248 GCF_028368005.1 Geitlerinema sp. CS-897
GACCAACTCTTGGAGTTGTTATCGTCCTCGGGTTGTTCTCCACCCCTCTCGACGAACCCAAGATAAGGTTACTCCGGTTTCTCGTGGCCAGGTTTGAGGCTTTTTTCATTAAGCCTCACCTGTTGCGGTGACTAATTACTTAATAGGTAACAGTTTCTCCCTTGTTCCCCTATTCTAAAAAAACTTTCCCGAGGGGGTTGCGATTCCAAAATTCCTTTGTTAAGATGATAAAGCGCTTGAAAAACAGCGACCTCAAGCCGGGATAGCTCAGTTGGTAGAGCAGAGGACTGAAAATCCTCGTGTCGGCGGTTCAAATCCGCCTCCTGGCATTTTTTTGGTGTCTGTCCAAACCTCTCACTGCCTTATGTAGTGGGGGGTTTCGGCTTTTATTACGGTTTGTGTATCGTTGGGCGTCAAAGTTAAATGCTTGCGATCGTCGCAAGCATTTAGGTCGCGTTTTAGGCTAGATTTCCATCAATGGCATCAGAAGGGATTGTTTAAAACATCTTTAGAGCGAATTCTGACGCCACACACTCTAGCCTAAAAGTAGTTTCGGACTCTGGCCGGTCGACGATCGCCTTTCGTCGGCGGAGCGAGCCTTTCTCCTATCGAGATTGCCCCAAACCTCGAATGCTGTGGGGCTGAGGGCTGGATCTACAACGTCATCATGCCTCGCGGGAGGCGTTGAGCGAAACGGAGCAAGAGGGATGTTTGCCTTTGTATCCGGTGTTCGTCGTGGAGTTGCGATCGCGGACAGATCGGCTAAAGGTACTGCAAGCCAAGATGTCGGAATATCTCAAACGGGGTACAACTGGGTTGGCTTGTCGATCCGATATTGCAGCAGATGGAAGTGTACGCGCCCGGTGAGATGGTAGTGGTATTGGACAATACGGCAGGGGTATCGGGCGAGCCGGTATTACCTGGATTTGTGTTGGGGTTAGACGATATTTTTTGAAGCGACCCAAGGGCGATCGCTCAGTCGGAGATCGCTCAGTACGGCATCGACAAGTCGCCGATCGTGGTAGGTTCTTCTTATACCTCAGTTAAGATAAACCTATGCCATTTACACTCGATACAGCTCGCGGAATTTTTCCGGACACGCTATCTGCTGACGTCGTTCCGGCAACGATCGCGCGATTCAACCAACTCAACGCCGAAGACCAACTCGCTCTGATTTGGTTTGCCTACCTGGAAATGGGCAAGAGCATCACGATCGCTGCCCCCGGAGCCGCCAGCATGACCCTCGCCGAAAACACCCTAAACGAAATTCGGCAGATGAAGCCCCTCGAGCAAAGTCAGGCGATGTGCGATCTCGCCAACCGTACGGACACGCCCATCTGCCGTACCTATGCTAGCTGGTCTCCCAACATTAAACTGGGATTCTGGTATCAACTCGGAAAGTTGATGGAAGAGGGCGTCGTGGCTCCGATTCCCGAAGGCTACAAGCTGTCGGCCAACGCTTCGGCCGTCCTGCAAGCCATTCGCGGACTCGACCCCGGCCAGCAAATCACCGTGTTACGCAACGCTGTCGTCGGTATGGGCTTCGATTCGGGTAAAGTCGGCGACAATCGCGTCTCGGAACCCGTCATACCCCCCAAAGATATAGCTCAGCGCACCCAAGTCAAGATCGAAGGCGTGACGAATTCGACGGTGTTGCAATATATGAACAACTTAAACGCCAACGATTTCGACAGTTTGATCGAGCTGTTCGTTCCTGACGGTGCGTTGCAACCCCCCTTCCAAAAACCGATCGTCGGCAAGGATAACGTGCTGCGGTTTTTCCGGGAAGAATGCCAAAACCTCAAGTTAATCCCCGAACGCGGTGTGGAAGAACCGGCCGAGGACGGCTACACCCAAATTAAAGTCACGGGTAAAGTCCAAACGCCTTGGTTTGGCGGCAACGTCGGCATGAACATTGCTTGGCGTTTCTTGCTCGATCCGGAAAATAAGATTTTCTTCGTGGCGATCGATCTGTTAGCTTCACCAAAAGAGCTGCTAAATCTCGCACGCTAAAGCAAAGTTAGGTTAACAATTTAACAAAAAATTATCGAGCATTCTGTTGTAAAGAATGCTCTTTTTTTTTATAATAGTTATACTCACTAAAATTTTCAATAGCAATCACAAGTGAACGATGTTAACTGGTCTACAAAGGAGAAAGAAGCAGCACGAGAAGCTTTTGATAAAGCTTATACGCGAGAAATTGAAAGTCTCGTTGAAGAAGTTCGTCAAAAAGTCGCCCATATCAGCGAAATTGATGAGATATGGAAGCTTCACGACTTCTTGAGTGCCAAACGACATGAAATTGACGGTAAATACGATTATAGCTATTCAGCACTTATCTTCATTTTTTCGCAATTGCTGAAAGAGGGATGGTTGACGCTGGAAGAATTACACGTTCTCGATCGAGAGAAGCTCGCTAAAATTTCTGCTTTGGCTCGTATGTAGCAACATCTTTCAAAGAAGCAAGCAGAGTTTTAGAGATCGACTTTTATTCTGAGTTTTCAGAGAAGGAAATTTTGCACTATGCACCTTTTTCCTTCTCTTTTTAGTCTTGTATTTTAATTGATTAAATCTTTACACTTCACCAATTCAAAAATAGATTGGCGAGATTTACATTTATTAAAATGGACTCAGACGAGCGAACTGATACTCCATCCTTTTCCGATAAGCTAGGTTTCAAGAAGTCTTCACCACATCCCCCCCCTTAGCCCCCCGCTGCGTTGGGGGGTTGGGGGGATAGAGGGACTTGTTAGGTTGGTAAAAACCAGTGTTTGAGATTCGGATTCCGTATGACAAACACCGAATTTCAAAATTCAGGAAATTCCAGCGGCGTAAACCCTACTGTAAAGCCAACATTTAAATTTTCTAGAGACTCAACGAGCCAATGTTCGGGATCGAACGGATCGGTTTGATACCGTTCGACTAACCGAAAAATGCGATATTCGAGATCGGATTTCGTGGGAGTTGAAATTAAAATAGTCTTCACTAACATAACCATTAACGGTAAAGAACCGAGGTTCGCCAAAAAATTAGAGAGATAAATATGACGTTTGTTTTCAGGATCTGCCAATAAGTAGTCGAGAGTCATTTGGCAAGTTTGCATCACTAAAATATTATTGGGTTTTCGTCGATCTGCTTCACAATGAATTTTTAAAATATAATCTTCTAACTCGTTTAGAAAACGTTTTTTAAATTCAGGGGAATTAATATACAGATCGGCTGTTAAATATTGAAATAAAGACTGTTTGAAATCTCGATACGTTTCAAAAATTGAGGATGAAGTAAAAAAGTCTTTTGCACGAACTTGTCCTGACTGAAATTCATGAAACGCTCGAACTAAAGCAATATCATTTAACAGCGTAGGATTTTTATATTGGCTTTGCAGTATTGTGTCTTGAGAATCTACAGAGGGTTCTAAAAACTGACGCTCGGATCGCCCGCGATGCAAGTATTTAGAATAGCGATATAACTTATTAGCAAACCGCCATTGACGCGTCCGAATAATCTCTTCGACTTTTTTTCGATTGTCACTCGATCCTTGAATTGTAGATTCAAAATAAGATCCTAAAAAATTATATCGACCTATTTTGTCGGCAATATAAGATGATTTTATGCGTGTTTTTTTAGGTTGTCTCAAATTTTTAAACAAAAATTGAAGTGCGAGATATTCATGCGTTCGAGTAAAATAAAAAATAAACTGCCGCAATCGATCGACACAAAAAGATAAACCAACACGATCGCCCTCTAAATTGATGGAATTAAAAACAGCAAGAAAATCAGGAATATAAGTTTTATAAGCGGGACGAATTTGCCAAGAATTAATCACAATGTAACAGCATCGATGAAGGAGTTTTGCAAACTCGTCACACGTTTCCCTCGTGACGAGATGACGAAGAATTTCTGAGACCTCTCGATCGACTGTTTCATCACCTCGAACGAACGCGCGATCGAACCATTCAATAAATTTAGCAGGGGACTGAGTACGAAGAGATCCCTGTAACACGAGATCGAACAGCTTTTGTCGATCGTCTCTATGAAAAACCGGTTCGGGAATCTTGCCAATATCGATTTGTTTGGTGAGCCAACTTCGATCGAACACTGTCCAATAGAGACGATTATAAACTTTTAAAACAGGTCGAGCAAATTTAAAGCCAATGTTGGCTTTAATCGCTAATCCCGCCAGTCGCAATTCCATTTGTTCGGGAGAGCGATCGATGGGGATTTCACCAAATTTGAGGATGTGACAGTAGCTTTCTAACAGTTTTTGGCGTCGAGGACTAGCTAAAATGCGATCGCGAATTGTTCGTAAGTGAGGCGGTTCGTCGTACATCTCCCAATTTTCTAAAATTTGCATGCGAACCAAGTTTTCGATCGCGTTTGTTTCCTCACCCGATCGCACGATATCCGTCGATCTTGCCACGTACTGACAGAGTTTTTGCGTTAAAAACGGCTGCCCTCCCGTCCATCGTAAAATCTCGTACAGTAGGCGTTTGGGATGTTCTGCATGAGGTGTTAGCCCTTCGACTAAAACATCGCATTCGTAAGGCTGAAATCCAGACAAATAAATTTCGCGACCGAAATCGAAAGGATTTTTCGCACGATCGCAGACCAATTCGTTCGGGGTTGCAACTCCCAGTAAAACCCATGTCAAACGATGGTAAGCCGGATACATTTGACGCAATTCGTAACAGGAGCGAATAAAACCAAAAAACTCATCAACTTTAAATCCCAAACTCAGAACGCTATCGATTTCGTCTACAAAGATCGCAAGTTGTCCGTGTGCTTGTTTGAGGAGGATTTCGCGAACGAATACCGCCAATTTTTCATCGTGGCGCAACAACGGGCGATCGCTCCACCACTCGAACAAATTGATTTTCGAGAGTAGATCGAACCGCCGAGCGAGTTCGTAGGCGATCGCCGCATACCACTGCTTGCAAGACATACAGGAACTTCCCACTTGCAGCAGATCGACGACGCCACAGACAAACCCCCGTTCTTTCAGTTTTTGCATCGTTCGGACTCGCAACGAGGATTTCCCCATTTGGCGAGAATTAAAAACGTAGCAAAACTCGCCCCGCGTAATACCTTCAAACAGATCGGTATCAGCTTGACGAACCACATAAGTCGGAGCGTTTTCTGGCAGACATCCACCTACTTGATAGTCGTAGTTCACGATGATATAGCAACCTTAAATCAGTTGTGTAAAAAATCGGGACAAAAATGGAATCGGGAACGGGTAACGGGGAAC
>NZ_JAQNCQ010000092.1:0-20868 GCF_028368005.1 Geitlerinema sp. CS-897
TAAGCAAATCGGAATGCGAGTCAAAATATCGGGAGCGCAATGGAAAGTAGAGAATGTTTCTAAGATTCTTTCTTTACGCTGTGCTTACTTAAATGGCACTCTGTTTTAGCAATATTTTTGCAAAACTGAGATGCACCCCTTCAAAGTACCGTTCGCGCCTACGAGTTAATCCCTTACCAAAACACGCTCGTTATCGTTTTTGAAGATATTGGCGGCGTTTGCCTCAAAACGCTTCTAAAAAACAATCAGCTTTCCTTCGATATCCGAATTGAAATTGCTGTCAAAATTGCGAACGCTCTGACGGAAATTCATCGGGAAAACATCATCCATAAAGACATCAACCCCGCCAATATTATCTACAACTGCGACACCGGACAGCTCAAAATTATCGATTTTGGAATTTCGAGCCGAACGGCAGTCGAAAACCCAGTTCTGTCGAGTCCCCAAGGATTAGAAGGTACGCTGGCGTATGTGTCGCCCGAACAAACCGGACGCACCAACCGCCCCGTCGATTACCGCACGGACTTCTACTCCCTCGGGGCGACGCTGTACGAACTGTTCGCCGGCCGCCCTCCCTTCACCAAACAAGACGATCTGGAACTGGTTCACTGTCACATTGCCAAACCGCCGACCCCCTTAAGCTACCTCGATCCCGACCTCCCCACTCCCCTCAGCGCGATCGTCAGCAAACTGTTAGCCAAATCTCCCGAGAACCGCTACCAAAGTTCTCAAGGGATCGCTGCCGACCTCGAAACCTGTTTGCAACAGTGGCGTGCGACGGGAACTGTCGAAGCCTTTCCGCTAGGTCGTTGCGATGCGGCGGAAACTTTCCAAATTCCCGACAAACTTTACGGCCGCGAAGCCGAACTCCACACGCTCCTGTCTGCGTTCGATCGCGTCGCGGCCGGCTCGCGAGAACTAATGCTGGTGTCGGGCTATTCCGGTGTCGGCAAATCTTCGCTCGTGGCGGAACTGCAAAAACCCGTAACTGCCCGACGGGGTTACTTCGTGGCGGGAAAATTCGATCGACTCCAGCGTAACGTTCCTTATAGCGCTCTGGCGGTGGCGCTGGCGGCTCTGGTGCGACAACTGCTGGCGGAAAGTCCGATGCGGCTCCAGCGGTGGAAACAGCAAATTCAAGAGGCCCTCGATCCCAACGCCCGCCTCGTGGTCGATGCGATTCCCGAACTGAAAGCGATCGTCGGCGAACCGCCTCCGTTGGGGGATCTCGATCCTACGGAAGTTCAAAACCGCTTTCGCTTGGCGTTTCAAAAGTTCGTGCGCCTGTTTTGCCGCCAGGAACACCCGCTCGTGTTGTTTCTCGACGATTTACAGTGGGCCGACCGGGCGACGCTGAAACTGATCGAATCTGTTGTTACGGACGAAGACGATCGCTATTTGTTCGTGGTTGGGGCTTATCGAGATAACGAAGTCAAGACGTCTGATGCGCTGGCCGTGACCTTGGCGGAAATTGAAGAACGCGGCGCGATCGTCAATTGGATTGCTTTGCATCCTCTCAGTGAGGCGCAAGTGGCTTGTCTGCTCTGCGATACTTTACGCCGGACGGTTCCCGAGGTGCGTTCTTTAGCTCGGTTGGTGTGTCGGAAAACTCGAGGCAATCCGTTTTTTATCCGTCAGTTCTTACAGGCTCTGCACCGCGAACAGCTTTTGCTGTTTAACGTCAGTCGGGGACAGTGGCAGTGGCATCTCGATCGCATTGAGGAACGGGATATCACTGAAAACGTGGTGGAACTGACCCTCTCGAACGTGCGCTTTTTACCGCCTGCGACTCAACGCTTGCTACAACTGGCAGCCTGCATCGGCAACCGCTTCGATCTCGCAACCCTCTCGTTTTTGGCCGAACAGTCTCCGATAGAGACCTATGAGAACCTCGGTGACGCGATCGATGCCGGCCCGATCGTGCAAATCTCGGTCGCCGAGATCGTTGGCGATAACAGCCTCGTCGATCGCGCCGATGCCTTTCAGTTTAAATTTCTCCACGATCGCATTCAACAGGCGGCTATCTCTCAAGTCGATTGGCAACGCCAGCAACAGCTCAATTTGCGCCTGGGACGGATGCTGTGCGAGATGCTATCTCCTGAAGACCGAGAAGACCGCATTTTTGAAATCGTCGATCGCTTTAATGTGGCTCTCGAGCTTATCGACGACCCGAGCGAACGCCGCCGTCTGGCCGAACTGAACAGCAAGGCGGGAGACCGAGCGTTAGAGGCAACGGCGTACAGTGCCGCCTGTCAGTACTTGCGATCGGGGATTGCTTGTATGACGCAGGCGTGTTGGGATAGTGACTACGACCTCACACTCGAGCTGTACGCGCAGTTGGCGCAAGCGGAATATCTCAACGGCAATTTCGAGGCGTCGAGCGATCTTATCGACACGATCGTCGCTCGCGTGCGATCGCCCCTCGATAAAGCGAGAATTCAGGCGATCGCGATCGTCCAAACTACCCTACAAGGGCAGTACGATCGCGCCATCGAGATCGGCCGGGACGCACTGCGATCGCTCGGCATCGATCTCCCCCAACACAATTTGGAGGCGGCGTTAACGGCGGAAGTCGAACGGGTCAACGCCAGCTTGCAAAACCGCAGGGTTGCCGACATCGTTCGCGAACCGGAGATCGCCGACGAAACGGTTCGAGTGGCGTTGCGACTCCTCGACAAACTGCTACCGCCAACCTACATCAGCGATCGCCGTTTGATGGCCGCGATCGCCGTCGAACTGACGAACCTGTCTCTCCAGTACGGTCTGGCGGCTGAATCCTCGACGGGATTCGCGTTTTACGGCATTCTTCTGGTCACGGCGTTTGAGGACTATCGCCTCGCTTATCAATTCGGACGTTTGGCGATGGCAACTGCCGAGCGGTTCGGCAACCTCGCATACCAATGTAAGGCGTATCACGTGTATTACAGTTGCATTCACCATTGGGTCGAACCCCTGCGCTCGTCCCAGGCCATCGGCGATGCGGGCTATCAAGCTGGACTCGACGGCGGCGAGCTACAGTATGCGGGATATTTGCTACACGGTCGCGCCATCAACAAATTTTATCGGGCGATGCCGTTATCGGATCTGTTAAAACGGCTCGATTTGTTTTTGAAATTCGCCCACACCACCCATAACCAAGTGACTGCCGATACGCTGCTGGGCATTAAACTGGCGACGGTGCGACTGGTCTCGGAGGAGGCGAGTTCGGAGGGGTCGCAGGCGCAACTTCCTACGGAAACGGAATATCTCGATACTTGCCAAAGCCATCAGAGTGGGTTTGCGCTCTGTACTTACCGCATTTTACAAAGCCAAATCGCTCTCCTCGAAGGTCGCCCTCACGAGGCGCTCGAGGCGGCTGAAATTGCCCTCGACCTCCTCGAATGTATCCCAGGATACGTTCATATCGCCGAACATAACTTTTATTACTCTCTGGCGATCGCTGCGGCTTGGGACGGATTCGACGCGCGGCAACAAGAGCGCTATCGCTCGATCTTGCAACGCAATCAAGCGCAACTCGAACGCTGGGCGAGCCACTGTCCCGAAAACTTTCAGCATCAATACTTACTCGTCGAAGCCGAGCGATCGCGCCTCGACGGGGCGTCTTTCGAGACCATCGACCTTTACGATCGCGCCATCGAAGAAGCTTGGGATGGGGAATTCGTTCAAAACGCCGCTTTGGGATGCGAGCTGGCCGCCCGTTTTTGGTTGAGGTTAGAAAAGAAAGATTTCGCGCAATTGTATTTCAAAAAAGCGCGGTATTATTATCAGATCTGGGGAGCTGGGGCGAAAGTGGCCGCCCTAGAACGCCAACACTGCGATCTGTTGTTCGCGACGTCCGGTCAACGCGCGACGACGGTTTCAGCGCGATCGACGAACGATGCGACTCAATCGTTGGATACGGCCTCTCTGCTCAAAGCGACTCGAGCGATCGTCAGCGAAATCGTACTCGATAAGTTCTTGGCGACGCTGCTGCGGATCGCGATCGAAAACGCCGGGGCGAGTAAGGGCTGTTTGCTGTTACCGATAGATCCGAACGCTTCAGAGGAGCGATCGTTCGTCATCGAAGCCGAGGCCAGCATCGATGACGAGGAGGTGACGGTGTTGCAAGCCAAACCTCCCGAGGGTCGCGTTCCCCTCAGCGCGATTCACTACGTCGATCGCACGGGTTCTGACGCGATCGTCAACGAAGTCAGTCAAGACAGTCGCTTTGCCAACGATTCCTATGTGACTCATTACGACGTACAGTCTTTGTTGGGGATGCCAATTCTCCACAGCGGCAAGCTCATCGGGATTTTGTATCTCGAAAACACGCTCATCGCCAATGCGTTTACGCCCTCACGTATCGAACTGTTGCGGGTTCTGTCGGCGCAAGCGGCGATCGCCCTCGACAACGCGTTACTCTACACTTCTCTCGAACGTAAAGTCAGCGATCGCACTCAAGAACTGCAACAGAAAAATATCTCTCTCGAACAAACCCTCGACAAACTGCAACGGACGCAAGCTCAACTCATTCAAACGGAGAAAATGTCGAGTTTGGGGCAATTGGTGGCAGGTGTCGCCCACGAAATCAACAACCCCATCGGATTTATTTATAGTAATCTGAACCCCGCCCAGGAGTACGTTCGCGATCTCCTCGACCTCATCGCCACCTACGAGCGAGAGTATCCCGATCCCACCGCAGCGATCGCCGAAAAACGAGAAGAAATCGACCTCGAGTTTATTGCGGACGACGTTCGGCGACTTCTCGATTCAATGCAAATTGGGGCCGATCGCATTCGCGAAATCGTCGTGTCTCTGCGTAACTTCTCCCGTCTCGACGAAGCGGAGATGAAACCCGTCGACCTGCACGACGGACTCGACAGTACTGTTTTGATTTTGCAGTCTCGGTTCAAACAGGAAGGACAGCGTCGGGAAATTGCCATCGAACGTCACTATAGCGATCTCCCTAAAGTCGTCTGCTACGCCAGCCAACTGAACCAAGTGTTTATGAATATCATCGGCAATGGCTGCGACGCCCTCGAAGCCAGACGCCTCGATCCCGACGCCGACGAACCGCCAAAGATTTCTATCCGAACCGAGCGTACAAAAGCGAACACGGTGGCGATTTCGATTTCAGACAACGGCTGCGGTATGGACGAAACGGTGAAAAACCGCTTGTTCGATCCGTTTTTTACCACCAAACCCGTCGGAAAAGGTACGGGGTTGGGTTTATCGATTAGTTATCAGATCGTCGTCGAAAAACACGGCGGTCGCCTTAATTGCGAGTCTGTCCCCGGACGAGGGACGACGTTCGTTATTGAAATTCCCGTTTCGCCAGATGGTGAGGGGATGATGAGGTGATGGGGATAAAGGGAGATATTTATCGTTTTTCTAACAATTGCGTTGCGGGGTCTCCTCAATCCAAAGTGTAAAGCGATTTTTCAAGAAAAGGCTTCGGTTCGTGACGAGTTGACCGGCTTAACTCAAGATCGTGCCTGTTTTTAGCTCACGTACCCGACCACTGTTCGATGAGATAATGAAAAACCCTCAATTATCAACTATCAATTCCCGACAGATGCTGAACTCTCCCCGTCCTCCCATTCCCGCCCAAACTTGGAACTGGACGTTCGATCGCGAGTGGGACGATCCCTATACCGTTCGCTATCAAAGCAATCTCGACGACGGCCCCGACCACGGAATGCCCATCGGTGGCTTCGGGGCAGGTTGCATCGGGCGATCGCCCCGAGGAGAGTTTAACCTCTGGCATCTCGACGGCGGCGAACATATATTCCAAAACTTACCTGCTTGTCAGTTCTCTGTTTATGAAGAGAGCAACGGCAAAAGTCAAGCCTTCGCACTCAGTCCAGAATTCCCAGAAGACGGGAGCCTTAGCGCCTGGAGTTACTACCCCAAACAGACGCAAGACGGTAAAAACACCGCCACCTATCGCGCTCTCTACCCTCGCAGTTGGTTCGTTTACGAAAACGTTTTCGATACTATTCTTACCTGCGAACAGTTTTCTCCCATCGTTCCCCACAACTACCAAGAAACCAGCTATCCCCTGGCGATTTTCGAGTGGACGGCCCACAACCCCACTGACGAACCGATTACCCTCAGCATCCTCTTAACTTGGGAAAACATCGCCGGATGGTTTACCAACACCCTGAAATCCCCGGAAGTGCGAGTGCGCGACGACGGAAGCCCCGTCTACGACTATAAACCCCGCTGGGGCGAGAGTGGGGGGAATTTCAACCGTTGGATCGAGGATTTTTCCCGGTTGGGTTGTTTGATGAACAGTGGTGACATCGGACTCGACGCCACGGAAGAGGGACAGGGACAACTGGTGTTGGCCACCGTCACTAATCCCGCTGTGGAAGTCACCTATCACACACGCTGGAACCCCGTCGGCGACGGTGGGGAAGTGTGGAACAGCTTCGCCAGCGACGGAACTCTCTGCAACGAGGAAGATGAAACCCCGGCGAAACTGGGCGATCGCATTGCGGGGGCGATCGCGGTTCGCTTTACCGTCCGTCCCGGCCGCACTCGGAAAATTCCTTTTATTTTGGCGTGGGATTTCCCAATTACGGAATTCGCCGCTGGAATTCAAGCTTATCGACGCTATACGGACTTTTTCGGACGCAGCGGTCGTAACGCTTGGTCGATGGTACGGACGGCGTTGAAGCATTCGGATATGTGGAAAGAGGCGATCGTAGACTGGCAACAGCCGATTCTCGAGGACGAGAGTTTGCCGGATTGGTTCGAGATGGCGTTGTTTAACGAACTCTACGATCTCAGCAGCGGCGGGAGTTTGTGGACGGCGGCGGACGAGGAGGAACCGAAAGGCCGCTTTGGGGTGTTGGAAAGTTTCGATTATCGCTGGTATGAAAGTTTAGACGTGCGGCTGTACGGCTCTTTTGCCCTGTTGCAGTTGTGGCCGGAGTTAGAAAAGTCAGTTTTGCGCGGTTTCGCGCGGGCAATTCCCACCGCCGACAAGACGCCTCGTGTCATCGGTTATAACGGTGCCTCGGCGATTCGCAAAGCAGCGGGGGCAACGCCGCACGATTTGGGGGCAGCCAACGAGCATCCTTGGATACAGACGAATTACACCAGCTATCAGGATTGTAATTTGTGGAAGGATTTGCCCTGCGATTTCGTGTTGCAGGTGTATCGGGATTTCCGGTTGACGGGTGGCGACGATGTGGAGTTTTTGCGGGAGTGTTGGGGTGCGATCGTGCAAACCCTGGCGTATTTGAAGGAATTCGATAAAGACGGGGATGGAATTCCTGAAAACGGCGGCGCCCCGGATCAGACGTTCGACGATTGGCGGTTGAAGGGGATTAGTGCCTATTGCGGCGGGTTGTGGTTGGCGGCGTTGCAGGCGGCGATCGCGATTGGGGAAGTGTTGAAAGCTTCGCCGCCGCAATGGAATGCCAGTAATTCTCGCGCTAACGTTCCCCCTCCCGAGGAAATATTACCGGTTTATCGTGCGTGGTTGGAACAGGCAAAACCCCTGTATCACAACACTCTCTGGAACGGCAGTTATTACCGCCTCGACAGTGAAAGCGGTTCGGATGTGGTGATGGCGGATCAGCTTTGCGGGCAGTTTTACGCGCAATTGTTGGATTTAGACGATATCGTTCCCCACAACTGCGCTTTAGTGGCGTTGCGAACGGTTTACGACAGTTGTTTTGTGAGGTTTAATGCCAATCGAACGGTTGCGATCGGGGCTGCTAACGGCGTGATGCCAGATGGTTCGCCGGAAGATCCCAACGCCACTCATCCGTTAGAGGTTTGGACGGGAATTAATTTCGGTCTCGCCGCGTTTATGGTGTTAATGGGAATGCAAAAGGAAGCGTTAGCTATGACGGAATCGGTTGTTCGCCAAATTTACGAAGGCGGCTTGCAATTTCGCACGCCGGAAGCGATTACCGCTGCCCGTACTTTTCGAGCGGGTCACTATTTACGGGCAATGGCAATTTGGGGGCTGTTTATGATGTTGAAAAAGGGATAAATTCAGTATAAAAATTCAGATCCCCGGCATCTTGGAGATGCCGGGGATCTCGCCCCCACCGACAACCTCTAAGAAACCCAATTTTTAGAGTTCCTCGCCCCCACCGACAACAACCCATTTTTAAGATTTATCATTTTCAGCCATTGCCAATCGCTTGACTTCCTGAAAATTGACTTTACCGCGATTGTTGCGAGGCAATTGTTCGACGCGAATCCATTTTTTGGGATGCTTGTAAGAACTCAATAATTTTTTAAGCTCTTTTTTTATATTTTGTGATATAATTTCGATTCGAGCGACATAAACCGCCGTAACGATTTCTCCCCAGTCAGAATCGGGAATTCCCACAACACAGATATCCTCAACAAAACCCGTCGATCGCACGGCGTTTTCTACTTCGATAGGAAAGACGTTTTCCCCTCCTGTAATAATCTTTTGACTGTCTCTTCCCAACAGGTGTAAAAACCCATTTTCGTCGAAATAGCCTATATCGTCGGTGTCTAACCGCTGCAACCTCTCAATTTTTCCAAGGGGAGAATACCCCAGCATCAAAGACTGAGAACGAATCGTCACCCGTCCGATTTCTCCTGGGGGCAAAGGATTTCCCAACTCGTCTAAAATCGAAACCTCAGCATGAGGTAAAACTCTACCGCTGCTGAAATTGCCTTTTAAAAACTCGTGGGGATGAAGTGTCACCACTTGCGATGCTGTTTCCGTCATTCCGTAAGTCAACGCCACCGGAATCTCGAACTGTTTCGCTGTTTCTAACAAACTTTGCCAAGCGGGGGCACCACCGAGTAAAACTCCTTGAAAGCAAGACAGCCAAGTTGCCGTTTTCGGGGAGTTGAGGAGGCGGTTTAACTGCGTGGGAACGAGAGAAATCCAGAACGTTTCAGGTTCGAGGTTGGGAAAAGTTGCCGATTCGATCGCCTTCGAGGAACAAATCGCCAAAGTTCCCCCCGTGACGAGCGATCGCATAAACTGCATTAACCCGCTAACATGAAATAACGGCAGCGTACAGCAACAGTTAATCCTCTCGAGATGGAACTGTTGCCGAAACCCGAACACCGACGCACAAAGGGTTTCCCAAGTATGAACCGCAAAGCGAATTTTTCCTGACGATCCTCCGGTGGGAATGGCAATTCCGGGGTGAATTTCGCTATTTTTCTGAGAGTGGGTTGCAGAAACCGCCGTGGTTCCCCAAACCACATCGAACTCTGCAATTTCCCGAACCTGTTTCCATTCCGACTCTCGCCAATTGGGATTTCCCAAAAACAGGGGAACGTTAGCGATGCAAGCGGCGAGAAATTTGGCTAAAAACACGACAGGTTCGGCTTCGCAAAGTAAAACAGTTGGCTGTTTTGGGAAACTCTGCAATTCTGCTAAAGTGCGATCGACAATTTCTGCAAAGCGATCGCTTCCCTCCGCCACCAACTCAAACCCATCGCGACGCTGCTGAAAAAGCGTTAGCGGATCTACCATCATTCCGTAAAAGATAGTGTCATCGTTGCTTTCGAGTTTCGATCGAGCTCGGTTTTGCAGTAGTATGGCATTATGCTTGACGGAAAATAGACAACACCAATTTATCAACCAATCTGCATTTTTAACTCCCTTTTTTAGGGCGATATTTAGACGCGATCGACGATTAATAATTAATACAACAAAATTATTAATACAAAAAAATTAAATTTAAAGCATAAAAAATATGTTTTTTATGCTTTTTTAGATTAATTAATAAGTATCACCTAATTTCCTCAATATGCTTTTTAAGATTGTTAGCCATAATCTGAGTTATATTACCATCCCTAAAAGTGACTTTTCCTGTCTCAAACGATCCAGATAGCAAATCTTCGAGATGAATATGTACTAAATATATATCTCCTTCTCTATTTTTACGTTTTAGCTCGGCTTCCGCATCAGGAGCGAGTCCAGAAGCTGTAATAATTATTCCAATATCTAGTTTTTCGCGATCCATAGCCAGTATAAATCCACCCAGTCGATCGGCATCAAATTTCCGTTTTTCAATCTTAATGTTAATAGCTGCTACACAATCACTATCCAGCCAAATGACATTTACTCGTCCATCAATTCTTCCATCCTGATTTCCTCTCCTGGGTGGTAAATCCCTGACACTAATCTTGGGGTCTCCCCCAATCAAAAGAAGGATTTTATCTTGTACTTCCTTCTTTTGTTTTGGTGTTTTTTGGCTGACTAGCTTTCTTACAATTTCCTTTTCAAGCTGACCCATTTTCAATCACTTCTTCACTACCAAATAATGTTTCTAAGCTTTCTAGCGCAAGTTTCAACACAGCATCTATAATGTCTTCCGTAGATTCTATGTTAGGATTAACCGTCAAAATATTTGACGACAAAATCAGTAGATTCCATTTCAAGATTTTGACATCGATTAAAGTCATTGGACGATCGGAATCTTGTTGATTATTTTTTTGAGTCGATCGCGCTGATTTGTCAATGTAATGTAAGATTTTTGAGGCATCATCATAGCTAAAGCAATCTAAAAATTTACGATCGGGTTGGCTGTGTCTTCCAGCTAAAAAAACAAAAGCTTTCTGGATTGTAGCCCTATTCGTTGTTGTTCCTAGATAACGCTTTACTAAACGGCATGAATTGGCATCCAACTTTTCTTCTTGAAAAGTCATGGAAATTTTGGCATGAATTCCAGCCTTTGTCTTTTTGCTTATTTCGCGATCGAGTAACAGCATTTATACATCAACTCCTATCGAACTTAGTAATTTTTCTATAGAGTCAAAGAACGCTGGATCTTTAATATAGTATGGATCGGGTTCTGTACTAAAAGGAATCCACTCTGGACTCAACAAGCCTAAAATCCCTTCTCGTTCCATTATACCCTCAACGTCTTGTCTCCTTGATGAATAATCACTTAAGGAGCATTTGTTAATAACTACTTGGAGGTTTATTCGGCTACTACCGACTAAAGCAGCTCTAGCCAACTTAGCAGTTTCTCTCGTGATACGTCTACAGCCTTTTGGATCGCTAGGCACTAAAGGTACAATCACTCTCCAGCCTCTATGATTTTCATCTAATAAGTTACTTTGAATTTTGAAGTAGTCATCAGTATCGGCCACCAAAACATCAAATTTAGAAGATCCTGGGAATCGAGAGGGGAGTTCTTCTAGTTCTTTTGTCTCGATTTTGTTGTTCGAACTATCAAAATCGTGACTGGCTTTTAAGTCTTCAGACATTAAGCCTCCTTGAGCTAAATCTAAAGCCCAGACACGCTTACCTTGTTTAGCCAGAAATAGCGAAATATTAGTTACCAGTGTTGTTTTGCCAACTCCTCCTTTAGGAGCGTTAACAACAATTTTTAGCACAGCCGTCAATTCCTCAATTTAAGACAATAAGTTAGTAAAAAAAATTAGCAGGATACTTCTATATCTCTGTCATACTTTGGTCTATCTTTTTGGCAAACAACAGAGTTATATTTATTTTTTTGTCAGTTTTCTGAAAATTGCCATAGTCTGGGATATCTCAAAGCTAATTTTGCTATCAAATACTTAATATACCCAATGTACCCTGCTAAAATTTTAGCACAACCTCATCTGCAAACCATCCCTCGATACCAAATCCTACCGCACGAGGAACCGTTTGCAACCTTGCCGCGAGTCGCAACGCCGCTTCTCTCCCGATGCGAGTTTCAAACACCGATGAAAATACCGTATCGAGGCAGTGAGTTTCGCAGAGTTGGCGTAACTGAGTCGGCGAACCTGCGATCGCAGCTTTCACGACAAAAATGCCACGCCAGCCGCGACGGATGCAAGTTTCCAGTTGGCGGAGGGTGGCGACGGATTCATCGAGTGCGATAGTTGTTGTATAGCGATCGCACAATTGCAACATTTCATCAAATTCTGTCACGGGAAGGGGTTGTTCGAGAAATTCGATCGCCTTTCCCTCGCAAGCAGCTAACCAGCGATTGGCGGTTTCCCAGGTTAACCCCCCGTTGGCGTCGAGGCGAAGTGTGGCGTTTGGCGGAAGAGACGAAAGCAGGCGATCGAACCATTGCAATTCTAACTCGATATCCGTCACGCCAATTTTCCACTTAAACGTTTTTCCCGCTTCGGGTTTCAGCGACTCCAAAACCGAGAAAACCGCCTCCCCCGTCGGTAACAGTTGGCTGTTGGGTAGTTCGGGTGTTAAAGGAATTTTTTCAGTTAAATTCAACCACGCTGACTCGAAACCAAATTGAGAGGCGGGAAATTTTTCGGAAATCGTGAAAATCTCTGTTTTGCTAAGAGTTTTAGGAAATTGACGACAGAGAGTTAATGCCTCTAAAAATGTTTCAGAACCAAACCAAGGTAACGGCGCGATTTCTCCCCATCCCAAATTTCCTTTGTCATCTGTTAATTTTAGGAGAATTCCCTGACGATTTTTCCAGCATCCGTGATGAGTTTGTAACGGTTGAATAAATTGACGACGATAGGGAAAAAATGAGAAACGATACATTTTGTTTTTTGGGTTAATTTTTTATAGCGATCGCCCAATTTTAGTTCGTCAGTTGGAGAGAGCGATCGCGATGCTTAAAACTCTCAAAGTAAAATTCGAGACTGCTGAGTTCTCTCTAAAAACTCAACCGATAGTTTATTCCTTTTTTTTGTTTTGTGTGGATATGTCAAATCTAAAATCTTCGGATTTTGGATACAAGCTTCTGTACTGATAGTAGCGGCTGTTGGGTTTCACTTTGTTCCACCTAATCTACCCCAGAGCTTCATTTTTTTACATCCATTGAGATGCACCCGAACGCGGAATTTCGACTCAAATAAAAAGGTTCGCATTTTCGCAACTCTTCCAATGACGAGAGATCGTCATCAACCCACTCAAAAGTCATCACTCAAACTAGCGCTCTAATATTTCCTTGTGTATATAGCAACCTTAAATCAGTTGTGTAACAAAATTGAGACAAAAAGGGAATCGGGAACGGGGAATCAGATTTTTTCGGGTGTTTTAATTTTTGACGACCCATTTGGGACTGCTATATGCTAAAATATTCTAGCAGTTTTAAATAAATTGTTACTGATTAAAACACTTCAAACATCTCGAAGATGTAAGTTAGTTGAATTGGGGTTTCTATACTCGATTGGGTTGTTGTTGGGTTTTGCGATCGCTCTACTCAATCTGCTCAAAACTTATGTTTATGTTTTTGAAAAATGGATATATCTCCATTTTCGATCCTCCATTTTCGATTCTCTATTTTTTATTATTTATTTAGGATCGATCGAGTTGTTTTTCACGAAATTTATATAAAATGTCATCTCTTTTTGTTTTTGGACTTTACTCTCCTTTTATTATACTATTTTTAGCCTTGCTGTACATGATGTTTTTTGCAAAGAACATTAAAGAGAGCCTAATTGCAATTTTTTCAATTTTGTTTGTAAAATTTGCTATATTTATAAGTCTCTTAAGTCAAATGGCTAGTATAGGGTTTAGTTTAGGAGATTGGGAGTTTACAAAAGTCGTAAAACATCCAAACTGGATTCGCTGCCCTGAAATTGAGTTTGCTGAGTTTCTAGGGATTTCAGGGATTGTATTATCGAGTTTAGCAATTTTTTTGTGCTTGATAATATTTCCCCCACAACATCGCATCTTGCGTTGGATGTTAATAATTTTAGCGATCGCAGCCTTAGAAATTAGTGCGTATCGATTCATCGAAATACAAGCCGTGTTTCAAATTCTCGATCGCTCCTGTTAAAACCCCTCAAAAACCCGAATTTTTTTGAGAGTAAACCCCCTTAAATTTAAACTCAAAATAAACCGTCCTATTTTATTCCAAAACGACCGATCGAAGCCTCACTCTGGCTTCTCAAAACCTATACTAAGCCAAACCCAGTTTTCAATCCGTTTTCCTCCAATTCGATCGCACCGTTTTCAGAATTGCTTCCCCTTCCTAAAACCCCTTATAATAACAACATCAAACGAAGTTTACCCAAGATGCCAACATGACGAACCCAGTCGGATTCGATTTTCTGTCGAACGCTTCATCGTCGCAACCGGATACTGACTCAACCCCCTCAGCGGTGACGGGTAGGTTTAGTGAGGCGTCACCTCCCCCATCCCCTCCCAAACCCCATCCTTCCCAACCGCCTCTCGGATACCGCCTGCAACAGCTCGATCGATTACGAAAGCTCGTATCTAATGAATTTACATTTTTGAGATGCACCCGACTCAACTCAGGCAAACATTGACAATTGCAGCGAAGAATGAAGATGAAGATTCTCTATATCTAGAAAAGCAAATCAAACAATTATAAGACTTACTCAGTAACCCAGATTTTTACAACATTTTGTTATTTTATAATGAAGTGAAGCTCGGAACAAAAAATTAATTTTGTGACAAACAAGTACGTAACTTTTGAATTATTAAACGAACTCAAAAATATAGAGAAAGGTGAAAGCTCATGAGTCAATATAGTACGTTGGTTCAGCGATTGGAAGACGATCGACTGTTCTTAGGCACGATTCCAGAACTCGCCGATCGCGTCGTGATGCCTTGCACTCACGGCAAAACTCGCCAGGAAGCGATTCACCATGCAGAAGAAGTTATCGAAATGTATTTAGTAGCTTGGAAACAAGAAGGATTGCCGATTCCCGAACCTATGAAGTCTAACTTATTTCAGAACGTTCGATGAGGTAGATTTCATCCCAAATTTCAGATATACTATTAAGTCTAGACTCGCACTCAGAACGATCGCCCACTGAGAGGAGTTACCAATCATGACATTTTTTACTATCGGTCATTCCAACCATTCCTTTGAGAAATTTGTCGCACTTCTCCAACAACACCAAATTAGCGCTTTAGCTGACGTTCGATCGCATCCTTACAGTCGCTATTGTCCCCATTTCGATCGCGCCTTTCTCAAAAAAAACTTACCTGAATTTGGCATCGCCTACGTTTTTTTAGGAAAAGAACTCGGTGCGCGTGCTGAAAATTTGAGTTGTTACGAAAATGGCAAAGCTTTATACAGTCGAATCGCCAAAACCGAGAGTTTTTCTCAAGGGATCGATCGCCTGTGTAAAGGCAGCGATTGCTATCAGATTTCTCTGATGTGCGCCGAACAAGATCCCCTCACCTGTCATCGCGCCATTTTAGTCAGTCGCCATCTTAAAAAACGCGGATTTGACATTCAACATATTCTCAAAAACGGCGATTTAGAAAGTCAAGACTATCTCGAAGAACGACTGCTGGAAAAACACCATCTCGATCGCTATATACAAGACTCTAGCCAGCCAGAAGAACAGGCAACTCAATTGAGTTTGTTTGGTGTCGAAGACAACGCGATCGAGTCTAATGAAAATTCAGAAGAAGAAGCGTTGAAATCCCTCGACAAAAGCGAACTCATCGAACTGGCGTATCAACGTCAAGGAGATGCGATCGCCTACGTCGATAAAACTATGAAAAACTTAACCCTTCAGGAGTCTACTCGTGGCTAAACCCATCCAAATTTTCACCATTGGCTTTACCCAAAAAACCGCCGAAGTCTTTTTCAAAAGCTTAATAGAAGCTGGCGTCAAGCGAATTATCGACGCCAGAGCCAACAACACTTCTCAACTCGCCGCATTTACCAAACGAGACGACTTACGCTATTTCCTCAAAACCATCGCAGACATCGACTACATTCACGTTCCCGAATTTGCTCCCTCCAAAGACATTTTGGACGATTACAAGAAAAAGCGAATTGACTGGAACGCTTATGAAGAACGATTTGGTCAGTTAATTCGCGATCGCAAAATTGAAGATCGAATTGCGATCGATCTATTAGATAGTGGCTGTTTGCTGTGCAGCGAACCCAAACCAAATCACTGTCACCGTCGCCTTGTCGCCGAGTATTTTCTAGAAAACTTACCTCTCGACATAAAAATTTGTCACTTATGACAATTTAACGCAACGAAAACTCGGTATTTGCTGGATATCGGGTTTTTAAATAAGTAAGATTAGAATTACAATATTACCTAAATATAACTCAACCAACATAAAATAGAGCAGTGAATACATTTACAATCCTGTGCTTAGCGAATTCGTTCAAGCATGGAGGACGGTGCATTGCTGGCATAAAAACCGATCGATCGGGTTGGATTCGACCAGTTTCTTGCCAATCTGACGGAACCTTAACCGAAGAAGATTGTAAACTAGCAAACGGTAAATTTACTAAACTGTTTGACGTCATAAAAATAAACTGTACCGAAGCGCATCCGTCTCCTCATCAACCGGAAAACTGGGTCGTTTCTTCCAAAAAATGGCTGTTTTTAGGTCGTCCAGATACTAAGTTTTTGAAATCTCTGTTGAAATCAGAAATCAAACGCTCAAAATGCGATCCGTATGTGTTAGGAAATGCGAGCGATCGCCTCGAGTGGCAGTTTATCCAAGAGAATCCCCTCGAATCTTCTCTAAAAATAATCGTCCCTAAAAACATCACCTGGAAAATCACAACGCCAGATTTTATCAATCGAAAATACCGAGTATCGTTCCAGTTTGGCGAAGTACTTTACAACTTACCCATTACCGATCCCGAATGGCGAAAAACTTTAAGTCAGTTACCTGATGGGGACTATTCCGCCGCCGAAGCGATCGAGTATTTAAACCTTCAAAATTTCCATCCCGATAACTTTCTATTTACCCTGAGTTTAGGAGAACCGTTTCAACCGCGATCGCCCGGAGATTGGTATTGTTTTAAAATCGTCGCTGCTGTCATAAACTTGGACGTTTACAATTAATTCCAAAACCCAAAACCCTAGCATCTTCAAGAGGATCGTTACACAAAATTCTGTTGAGCAGTGTCGCTCCCGTTCGTGTTGCTCCTCCAACGAACAAACAATGCGGAATCTGCGTTTCAAACCACTTGTTTTAGATTCTCTCTGTAGCCGCGTTATAAGCAGCGTGGCTACAGAGTTTCAGGCGAATTTACAAAAAAACACTTTGTAAATCGGATTCCGTATGATACCAAAATCATTTTAAGGGCGGAACCGTGTCCTTACAATACAATGCCAACAATTTTGGAAATTCATAAGCTCTACTTATAAGTCTAACTCCAGCAGACCCGTTTTGATAGAATATTTATTAAATTGACGTAACGTTTTAAGTTCGATCGTGAAATACCGACGCTTTGGACGCACCGAATTAAAAATGTCTGTATTCTCCTGTGGGGGAATGCGTTATCAACATTCATGGAAAGATTTACCGCAGTTTGAAATTCCTAAAGACAGCCAACACAATTTAGAAGCAAACATTCATCGATCGATCGAATTGGGAATCAACCATCTCGAAACAGCTCGGATGTATGGAACTTCGGAAATTCAAATCGGACAGATTCTCCCGAAATTTCCTCGTGACAAAATCATCGTTCAAACGAAAGTCTTGCCGACAGAAGATCCTCTAGAATTTCGAGAAAACCTCAAACAGTCCTTACAAAACTTGCAGCTTGAATTTGTAGATTTGCTGGCAATTCATGGTATTAATACCCCAGAATTGTTAGCATATACCTTGCGACCTGGCGGCTGTTTAGATGAGGCGCGAAAATTTCAGAAGCAAGGTCGAGTCCGCTACATTGGCTTTTCCACTCACGGCTCACCAGAAACGATCGTCCAAACCATTGAATCTGGTGAATTTGACTATGTAAACCTGCACTGGTATTACATTAACCAATCAAATTGGCCGGCGATCGAAGCGGCTCGCCGTCACGATATGGGCGTATTTATTATTAGCCCTTCTAACAAGGGCGGAATGCTTTACAAACCTCCCACAAAATTAACGGAGTTGTGTCGTCCTCTCTCGCCAATGGTTTTTAACGATTTGTTTTGTTTGAGTCGTTCCGAAGTTCATACATTGAGTTTGGGAGCGGCGCGTCCGTCGGATTTTGAGGAACATTTAAAAGTGTTACCGTTGCTGTCACGAGTCGAGGAAGTCTTACTACCAATTCTCGATCGTCTCGAACGAGCGGCGATCGAAGCGTTGGGAGAACAATGGTATAAAACTTGGCATTTCGGACTTCCCAATTTTGACGAAACGCCGGGTCAAGTGAACGTTCCCGTGATTCTGTGGCTGCGAAACCTTGCTGTTGCTTATGATTTAGTAGAATACGGTAAAATGCGCTACAATCTTCTCGGAAATGGGAGTCACTGGTTCCCCGGACAAAAAGCGGAAAATCTCGATCTTCAATCGTTACGATCGAGTTTGGCGAACAGTCCCCACGCTGAAATAATTCCCAAAATCTTGCAGGAAGCCGATGAATTACTCGGCGGACAAGAGGTCAAGCGGCTCTCGCAACAGTAGCGTTTTTAGCTCAATTGATGGGGTCAATCGATCGATCGCGTATCCAATTTCGCAGAGAACGAATCACCTGATTTTCCGACTTCGTTTCTCGTTCCCTCAACAACCCGTTCAATACCTCCGCCGACACCATCGGAAACGCCAGACTCGACGGCGATTCCATATAACCGTTAGACTCGGGAGACAAACAATAAATCTTGAGTCGATCGCGCTTCGTATATCGCCAAACTTCCGCAATTCCCAACGCCGCATAAACCCCCATCCGTTGCGTCGAAGGACTGGTAATATCGACCTCGATGGCTAAATCTGGCGGTAAATTTGTCGGAATCTCCGGATCGAGACCTTCCAAAAATCGCGCGTTTTGGATATAAAAACAAGTATCTGGTTCCGCCGCGCGTTGTAAATCTTCCCGTTCCAACGTCAGCGAACCCAAATTAACCACCTCTAAATCGAACTCCTCCGTTAGCGTCGTGACGATTCTGGCTAACAATCGGTTAATGAGTTCGTGAAGCTTCGACGGCATCTTTAACTGTAACCGGCCGCGATCGAACGTCAAGCGGATCGATCGCCTGTCTCCCAAATCCGACAAGAGCGATCGATAAGTATTCCAACCAATGTTGGACAACACTACTGTCTGGGTAATTTTACCTTGAAACTTCCCCGAATCTAACTCACCAATCTTCCTTGACATCGCCGTCTCGATCGCGTCCTTATCGCCATCCCTATTGTACGGAACGCTCGATTTCCCCGAGACGGCGATCGCCGTTACACCGACACCGGTAACGCCAGACTCGCTTTTGTCAACGCCGGAACGATACACTCGACTCGCTCGCTAACTTGCCCCCATACAAGTTTCGCGCCACCGGCCCCACCTGTAAAGCCGTCCAAGCCCCCATTAAAAAGAGTTCGCAGTTTCCCCAACGCAGGCGATCGCTCAACACCGGAAGTCCTCCCACCACTCGAACCGGATGAGTTTCCCACATCGCGGCTAACAAAGGATTTTGGCGGATGTCAAAATGGGTTCCTGTCGCCAACCACAAGCGATCGAACCGTTGCGACACCAGCGTTTTACCCGATTGCGCCGCCTCAACGCGCCATCCCAAATCCGTCCAAGCTGCCGTTGCGATTTGGCAATTTTCTACAAACTCCACCTTTCCCTGTCGTGCCAGTTGCCGCAATTTTAATAAAATTGCCGGAGTTAAAGACCCGCCATTTCTCGCCGATCGTACCATCGCCGCGCGTTTGTCCCAATCCCGTTCGGCGTGAAACCCCTTCAAATACTTCGGCCCCAGCCAACCCGGATCGGCGTCGAACAACTTCCCGTAAAACTCCCGTCGCGCCACCATCGTCACCGTCGCGCCTCGTTTCACCGCACCGATCGCCAAATGTCCGCTGGTGAGTCCGCTTCCCACGATGAGAACGCGACGCTGTTGTAAGTGCGATCGCCGCAAATCGATGTCGTTGGAATGCTGTAAGGCGTCTGAGGGGTGCAGTGGCGGAAGAGACTTCACCCAATCAGGAAGATTTGGGATTCCCTCACCCGTCGCCAAAACCACCCGTCGCACCAGACAAGTCGAACCCTCCGCCGATTCCAGGCGAAATCGACGAGTTCCCCGATACTCGATCGGTTCGATGTGGGTGATGCGCGTGGGAAAAACGCGATCGCTCAATTCCCAACGCCGAACGACATCCTCGCAAAACTCCTCAAATAGCCGAGTTCCCGGTAAATCGTAGGGGGGAAACAGTTCCGTCGAACGCGAAGTTGCAAAACGCCGCAACGCATACGGATCGGGATCGGGATGGTGAACCGCAGGCGATCGCAAATGGGGAATCTCTAAAGCCGCGAACTGCTGTTTCCAACACTGCATCCAGGTTCCCGCCGGATCGAAAATCGCCAGGCGATCGCGCAGCGACTTCTTTTTCTGCAAAAGATGCGTCACCAGCGTTAACGCTTGAGGGCCCGCACCCACCACCGCCACGTCCACAGCCTTCGGACACCGATCTGACAAATTTCTCACCACAGTCTCAGTTACAGGACAACTTATGTATAATAAGAATCATTCTCATATTTGGCGAGAGCAACGAACCCAAAACGGCTCTTCCCTCGTTGTCCTGGCTGTTGAAAACTGACAATCTAGGTCTAAGATGAGCGATCGCACCACTTCTCAACCCCCAACCTTAGAGCTTCCCAAGCAGGGAATGCCGGTTACAATCATTACGGGATTTCTCGGCAGTGGAAAAACGACGTTGCTCAACCATATTCTGAACAATCGTCAAAACTTAAAAGTCGCAATTCTCGTCAACGAGTTCGGCGATATTGATATTGACAGCCAATTGCTGGTTTCCATGGAAGAAGATATGGTACAACTCAGCAACGGCTGCATTTGCTGCACGATTAATGAAGGGTTAGTCGATGCAGTCTACAATGTTTTAGAGCGGCAAAACAAGCTAGTGCAGCGTCAACTCTAAGAATTAGGGTTAACGGGAGTATTGAGGTAATCTGTAGGGAGCGAGCCGGAGTCCCATGCAGAAAAAATACATTGTGCGCCTGACAGCAGAAGAGCGTCATCAGCTACAGGCAGTGA